>NZ_JAUBQR010000131.1:0-19222 GCF_036701385.1 Microcoleus sp. Pol12B4
CGATGCAGAGCGTTTGACTCCTGTCTGGGATACGGTGATGGATTCGTTAGTTCTGGGTTTGTTTATTAGCGACCCTCGAACGGGGTTCGCACGTCCAGACTAGACAGATTTTCTGGGAAACTTTCAACAACTAATTTTGCTAAGTGTTGGATTGGCAAGCCACCGGTCAGTAAATTTAGAACCAACATTAAACTTTACAACCGCTTTGCCATGAAAATATCTGGCTTGCCAATTCCGTTCGCGTCAGGCATCACTCCGACGATCGCAAAACCCATTTTTTGATAAAATTCGTAGGGATGACCGCGCAAATTTCTAATTTTGGCGACGTGTTCCCAAACGTTAGGATAAAGATCGATGCCTGAAAGAGTTGTTTGATTGTCTTCGTCGTCGGTACCAACCCACAGCACGATCCCTCCCCGGTTTTTAGCTTCTGCTGCCAAATCAGCTACGAGCGATCGACCAATTCCTTGTCCGCGAAATTCTGTTCCCACTACCAGCGGGTGCAGTTCCCAAACATTACCGTCATACTGTTTAATCCCGCCAATCCATCCCAAAACTTGATTGCTGTCGCCGACAGCAATTCGACTGATGCGATCGGCTCCTAAAGATTCTTGCACTTCTTGCAAAGCAGATTTTAGATCGGGCCAAGCATCGGGCCAATGCTCTTTAAAACCTTCAACTATTAATTTAGCTACCTGTTGAATTTTTGGCTCGTCAACCGCACGCAAATCTGTAATTTGTACGTTCATGAATTTACATACTAAATCAAGGATTACGGACTAATACGCTCGCAAACCGGATTTTATAACCGGGGTAAACGACAAAAACGAAGTCAGGACTCACGAGCGCAACATTCGCTACAGCTTGCCCGCTCGCCAGCTTTCATATTTCAGTCTAGGCTAATTTTGCCATAAAATCGGATTTTGCGATCGGGTAAGGGCGATCGATATTCTGTGGAGATAATTTGCGATCGCTAGTTTGCTAGATTTGAGTGTCGTGGCTAATCCTGAAAATGCTACCATAGTATAGTTGAAATGTAAAATTTTTCTCAAAATGTGATCTGCTTAAGTAACTAGATCCTTGACTGCTGGAATAAGTTGGCGAATTGAGCTTGCACCGATGACGCTTTTTCGGTCGATGACCAGTTGCGTATGGGCGTAGCCATCGTGTATAATGCAAAAGTCTTAATATAGAGGTATTTTATGAGCGCAAATAGAATTATCAATACAGGTGGCGGTGCTTATAATGAATCCATTCATGGAAATAATATTAATATTCAAGGCAATCATATAAATATAAGTCAAGATTTATCTCAAGCTGCCACTCAAATCGAGGAACTTTTAACTAAGCTTCAAACCCAGGGATATACACCTGAAAAAGCTCAAGAAGAAGTTACAAATAAATTAGCTAATCAAGCTAATAATGACCCTATTACTAGGAGTAAATTAGCTAAAATAGCTCATTATTTGGGTGAGGCTGCTGCTAATGGATTAATAGGTGAAGCTACTATAGAAATATTTAAAAATGTTGCTAAATTAGCAGGTATTCCACTATTTTAAAGCAAAATAGTTAACGGGGAGCGTGTGAAATTTATAAGTTAAAAGATTAATAATGAGTAAGATCCCCCCAAAAATGTTTTACTATGCTATCGGGCTATCGTTAGTTATTTTGGGTATTACGTTTGCGTGGAATTATACATTGTTTTTCATTCTAATATGCACTGCTATTGCGAGCGCTGTAGTTGGGTGTTCTTTATATATTTTAAAACTACAACTTAAGCAAGAAAGCTTGAGAATTCCTTACGATGAAAATAGTGATGAGGATAGTAACGAGGATAGGATGTATGCTAACAATCGGAATATAGGTACACAGGGTGGTAATTATCACGAACAGATTCAAGGTGATTGTATCAATATACAAGGCAATCAAATATATTTAAATCAGGATTTATCGCAATTTATTGCTCAAATTCAAGAGATATTAAATCAACTTCAAAATCAAGGAGATGATGCCGGAACAGCTAAGAAACAAGTGATTAATCAATTAAAAATTCAAATACGCAGAAATTCTAAAATTAAAGCAAAATTTTTTAGATGGAATAAAAAATTAGGTATTTCTGACACCAGAGTACCTGATGAGAATGAGTTGGCTGAAAGAATCGTAAGTTTTGCCACTGAAGAGTCTCCAAAATATTCCCGACACTCTATTCTGGTTATAGAGGGAAAATACAAGAAACTGTACGAATTACTTGATGCAAGGAAATGGCAAGAGGCTGATGAAGAGACATTAAATATTATATACAACTTAATGCCATCTCGCAGTTATACGTACATAGATATCAATCAAATTCCTCCAAAAGACCTTAGAAAAATCAATCGACTTTGGGTGAAATTTAGTGATGGAAGGTTTGGTCTTAGCGTTCAGAAAAATATTTGGCTTCAAATTTTGAACATCTATAACAGTAACGGGGAAAAATATTGGATTGATGATTCTGTGTACAATGTATTTATCGATCGAGTTGGCTGGAACAGAGAGAGCAACCGTATATATCATGGCGATCTACAATACTCTCTGAATGCACCACAGGGACATTTACCTGCTATCCTGATGTTTCAAGATCCCTATTATTATTCTAGTAGCTCTTCTAACTATTACCATTTGAATACAACTATTTTCAAAGCTCTAATGGATCGTGAATATTACAAAATTTCCTTTATTCCATCATGGCTAGAACATTGGTTAATCGATGAATAAGTTGAGCATGACTTATTCTCCCAGATGACTAAACAAAATAACGGCGATAGTTCGTTTTCAGCGGTTGATTTCCAAAATGAAAAAGTTCTGATCGAGAACTTACGATTAGCCCAACCACCGCCCCAAAATTTAGACATAACGATCGCACAAGTGCCGTACAATTATCCCACCATCCGGCATCAACCAACCTGCTAACCCCATGCTTTGCGATTACCTGGTACAAATCCTCACCGCCCGCGTCTACGATGTTGCTCAAGAAACAGCCCTAGAATCCGCCCCGAATCTATCAGCACGGCTCAACAATAAACTTTTGCTGAAGCGAGAGGATATGCAGTCGGTGTTTTCCTTCAAACTGCGGGGTGCATACAACAAAATGGCGCAACTGTCGCCGGATTTGCTAGCACAAGGCGTCATTGCAGCTTCCGCCGGCAACCACGCCCAAGGAGTCGCCCTCGCCGCCCGCCACCTGGGAACTCGCGCGATCATAGTCATGCCCGTAACGACGCCGCAGGTGAAGGTAAATGCGGTGATAGCCCGTGGTGGAGAGGTAGTCTTGCATGGGGATGCTTACGATGATGCTTACGCCTTTGCGCGCCAATTAGAGGCCGAAAAAGGTATGACTTTTATTCACCCTTTTGATGACCCCTACGTGATTGCTGGACAGGGTACGATCGGCATGGAAATTCTGCGGCAACATCAAAAACCAATTCACGCGATTTTTGTGGCAATTGGCGGCGGCGGATTGATTTCGGGAATTGCGGCCTATGTCAAGCGGTTGCGGCCGGAAATTAAGATTATCGGCGTCGAACCGGTGGATTCCGATGCAATGAATCAATCGCTGAAAGCGGGTAAACGGGTGCGTTTGTCGCAGGTGGGTTTATTTGCTGACGGCGTTGCTGTGCGGGAAGTGGGGGAGGAAACTTTTCGGTTGTGTCAAGAGTATGTGGATGAGATTATTTTGGTGGATACGGATGATGTTTGCGCGGCGATTAAGGATGTTTTTGAAGATACGCGATCGATCTTAGAACCTGCTGGCGCTTTGGCGATCGCAGGTGCGAAAGCTTACGTCGAACGCGAACAAATCGCAGGAGAAACATTAATTGCTGTGGCTTGCGGCGCGAACATGAATTTCGATCGGCTGCGTTTTGTAGCAGAAAGAGCCGAGTTTGGCGAACGCCGCGAAGCCATTTTTGCAGTCACAATTCCCGAACAACCGGGAAGTCTCCGCAGGTTTTGCGAGTGTCTTGGCAAGCGCAATTTAACTGAATTTAGCTATCGAATTGCGGATGAAAAAGAAGCACATATTTTTATCGGTGTACAAATTCAAAACCGTGCCGATGCGGTTAAGATAGCGGCAAGTTTTGAAGATTGTGGCTTCAAGACTTTGGATTTAACTGATGATGAATTAACGAAATTGCACGTGCGGCATATGGTGGGCGGGCGTTCGATGCTGGCCGATCATGAATTGTTTTATCGCTTTGAATTTCCCGAACGTCCGGGTGCGTTGATGAAGTTTGTCGGTTCGATGAGCCCTAACTGGAATATCAGCGTTTTTCACTATCGAAATAATGGCGCCGATTACGGGCGAATTGTGGTGGGAATTCAAGTACCGCCCGATGAGATGCAGGAATGGCAGGCTTTTTTGGATACGCTGGGCTATCAGTATGGGGATGAGAGTCAAAATCCGGCGTATAAGCTATTTTTAAGATAGTTTGGTTTGTGGTCTTGAAACAAATTAATATTTATGAACAGGATCAAAAAAATATTGCCGTTTTTTTTGATGATTTTTGCTGTTGCTGTTGTGGCAGCAGTTGCACATTTTGCGATCGAACAACTTTCCAGCCCAGTCAGTTATTTTCAACCTGTGGATACCAGAGATGGTGCAGAGTTGTACAAAAAAGAACTACCCAACGGAAATCTGGCTTATTTGCAAGTTATTAACGTCCAAAAAATGCAAATAGACCAGCTAATTGGAGAGGTCGATCGGATGGCTTTCAATAAAGGATTGTATTATCAGGGAGAAAACAAATATTACAGTCCTTTCTTTAAGAGCAAGTTATTTTCTGAAGTTACAGGAGAATACAAAAAACTTTACGGTACTGGTGTTTTTTCCGTGATTAACTGTTCTTTTTTTGAACAATACCAACGCAGCACGCAGCTATCTTTTCCTATCAAATTTAACGGTCAAGTTATTACTGGCGGTAACGGCCTCTACGGCCCCGTCAAAAAACCCAAAGATGGGCAGTATAAAAATATTCGATTGAAAGCTTTGGTCTGGAACGATCGAGAAACATATATCACAAATTACGAACCGCAAACCGGAACGCCCTTGAATCAAAAAGAAGTACAAAATGCAGTTGTCACTTACGAATACAAGCACCATCCAGCTAAACTCATATCTAAAAATCCCGCAAATAGGTATCACGTGATCGGTACGCTGGACAAAGATGGTCGCAATGGTAATGAATTGCTGGCAATTATCACAGTTAATGAAGCGACATTAGACGCAGCAGCTAAGTTAATGCGAGAATTCGGAGTGAAAGGGGATATAGTGACGATCGACGGCGGACTCTCAACTTACCTATTCAATCCTAAAGTCGGGGAGATTATGTTGCCTCAATCTAATAATATTGCCACTCGCGAACTGCCGCACTATTTAGGATTTAGGAATAGAAAATCTCAGAGATCTTCACCAAAAATATTGCTGGCTCAACCAGCAGGAAAAGTGCAGGTAGAAGCAAATAAACCTTATTTGATTTTGTGGAGAGACAATATTCAGGATGAGGTCAAGATTGAGCTGTATCAAGAGAATAAGTTGGTTGAAAGCATAGCCAACCGCGCGACTAGCGATGGGGTTTATGAATGGAAACCTAAGATTGCTGTAAAATCAGGGTCTTTGATTCGGATTTCAAGTGTTAAAAATGCCAAGGTGTCTGGGGCTTTGCAGTTGTGATTATTGTTGGCAAAGAAATCTCATTGCGATCGCAAATTCCGCACATCCTCAATACTGAGTCCGGTTGTTTGACCGATCGTTGCATCATGCAGGCGATCGAGCAATTGCCGCGCGATCGCCTGCATGATGCAACTATCGCGCGGCCGTATGATATTCCTTACGTTGAAACTATTTGGTAGTTGCGGGCGATCGCACTTGGGTTTTCTGGTTAGGGCGATCGGGCAAAACCTACAATGCCCACACCTTGCTATAATAAAGAATCTTAACAACTTAACACTAAAGGCTGAGGTTAAAGTCCTGACAATAACTTCACAAGAAACGGATGTAGAGATTCAATAATTTCCCATGGTTCTGGGACAGCGAGGGGAAATTACTATTCCCCAGTTTTTACAAGATTCTCTCAATGTTAATCAGGGAGATATGCTGGTATTACTCCCAATAGGTAATCTGATTGTGATTGCTCCCAAACAAGCTCAAGCTCCCCAATTAATCGATCGGATTGCAACGATTATGGAAAATGAAAATGTGGCTTTGACTGATTTATTGGCTGGTTTAGAAGCCGAGAGAGAGGCGATTTTGCGGGAGAAACAATCTTGATGCGTAGAATATTTGCACAGGAAACTCTAGAGGCAAGCCGATGGAGTTAATCTTCAAGTAGCGTGAATTATGCAATTTTAAATATTTTCGGAAGTGAGTTTAAAAGAAGATATTGCTGAATCCAATTTGCCCAAGGGAACTACTGCAATTATACCTCACTAGGCGATCGCGCACTGATTTTGAAGCTGGATACATGGATAAAGACGATCGCTATGGTGAAAGCATCGTTATCCCTGCTACCGAAAAACTTTGCTTCTTATCTCTGCAATTCGATGGCTTTTTTCACTGTCGTCAAACGACGAAGACCCTCATTTTTCAAAACACCTAAAATTGACAAGCGGTTTTCGTCAATAATCCGGCGTGTGGTGATTCGGTCTGGATAACACCTCATAAACATATTTGTAAAGTGCGAGCCGTAGTGGATATGCTCATCGCTTGAGGGAGCGAAAAGAGGGCGGACACAAGCCTCGAAATTCGGCTCGTGGAAGTAGGCTATAGCAAATCGCTCCCTCGTATTCAGCCTGACTTTATGTGGTGTTGAGAGGAGGTAGCCATTGGTGAGGAATTGCAGAATATCGCCTGGAAACACCGTTAGTACGCTTGGCACAGGCTTCACTAATATCCAGGGTTCCTCATTTTCATACATACCTCCCATACTTTC
This sequence comes from Microcoleus sp. Pol12B4, assembly GCF_036701385.1. Classification (NCBI taxonomy): domain Bacteria; kingdom Bacillati; phylum Cyanobacteriota; class Cyanophyceae; order Oscillatoriales; family Microcoleaceae; genus Microcoleus; species Microcoleus sp. Pol12B4. Next base: position 6,966 of record NZ_JAUBQR010000131.1, read on the forward strand.
AGTCGGCAGCCAATTTCTGTTTCTCTTTTCCCCTTCAACTGGTGGACGTATATAGAGGCCACCCACATCATCCTGGGCCGCGATCACCAATAGGCCGTAATCAGTATGTGCACCGATTCCTCTCGTTGATTTTTGAGATAACGCCGGGAATCGCAATACGCGCATATGATGCCAACCATCATTGGTCAATTCCCTCAAAGCGTTAATGTCATCCAGTTCCAAGCCCAGGGCCGTCAGTTTCAGCAATTTCTCGCCGATTGAGCCTAGCTCGTCCATGTATGCTTTCATGCTTTGTTGGTAGTCCTCATCAGGCCAAGGCGCCGGACCATGACAAGGCCATTGCGCTTGTACACGCCTATCATTTAGTGGAACATCTTTGCAAACAGTGAATATCTCGGAATAATCGGACTCCCCAGCGGTGACTTCCTCGCCCGAAGCAATATACCCACTGTAGGTAAGATCGCTAATGAATTGAGATTTCGACTCCAGAGGCATACCAAAGAACCGCCTGCTCGCGGCAAAAGTTCTCTCGCTCTTTCGCTCCTGTATTTTGTTCATCGCCACGTGAAAGATACCGTCCCTTCTCCATGCCTGAATCATCTGGCGAGCTATGTCAATATCGGATTGTATTCCAGTGATACATTCGGGCAGATGAAATATTTGCAAATTAGACACTTCGATTTTCTCTTGGTATTTATGGGTCAGATGTATATAGCAGTTATTGGATAGATGAGGTAGAGATTTCAAATTAAAAAGCTTGAGCAAACTGGGTTTAGGCTTACTCCATCTTTGTGAGAACCGCTATATGTATTTTTATCTATAAATACATATACATAGCTTGCTCACCACCTGTCAAGCCAAAAAAGTTGGAAAAAGCTGGAAAAAGTTGGGTATAGTAACCATTCTATCTCACCATCCCACCTATGGACAGTCCTGAGATATTGCAATTTGTCGATCAAGCTGTTTGCGCCAAGACAGGCAAAAATCTAAATAACTTGCAGCGGGGGATTCTGGCGGGAATACTGAAGCGTCAAAGATATGCTGACGTTGCAGAAACTTATGGTTATAGCTCCCAGCACGTTAAAAAGGCTAGTCACGAACTTTTGCAAATGTTATCTGAGGTGTTTGGTGAACAAGTTAAAAAAAGTAATCTTGAATCCGTCCTAGAACGATATATAAATCAGAATATAACAACTTTGGTTAATAAAAATAATCAAAAATTTATTGGTATTAGCTATATTAACAATTGCCCTAGTCTCTCTACTCCTACCCCAGATCAAAGTCAGCCGGAAACTCCCGACTTGCAGGAGGAAAGCAAAAATCAAACTAAGATTGAAACAATAGATAAATTACGGCAGTTTGGCTTGAGCGACGAGCAAATTGCAGAAGCGCTAGATATACCTTTAGAGCAGGTTAAGCAGATGGACTTCGAGGAGTAAATCTGTGCTATCTCCGAATTTTACTGGATCGGGCGATTCCCTACGGTATAGCTTCGCTTCACGCTCTTAGTTGTTTTGTTATAATCATCGAAGGTTGCCTTGTTGAAGTAAAATAAAATATCTCCAAATATTTTCAGCTATGAACACAAAACTCATTGAATCTTTAGTACAAATCATCCAGAGACTCTCAGAAGAGGAGCAATTGCTAATAAAAGCAAAACTCTTTAATAACATCCCCTATCCTTCTACTGTGGAAATAACCCGGTTAGCCCAAAGCGGAGGAGCATTTCAATTCCTGGACGACGAACCTGATATTTACACCCTTGAAAATAGAGAACCAATTTATTGAAGCTAAAAAGAGGAGATATTGTTTTAGCTGAATTTACCTTTACAGATTTGAGTCATAAAAAGTTACGTCCGGCTTTATGGCTGTGGGCAAGTTCAACCATAGATGAAATTACGATCTGCTTCATTTCTTCGCAAAATGTCACTAGCCTAAGTTTAGATAAATTTGCTTTAAATGCTTCAGATGCCGAATTTCTCAGCACGGGATTAAAAGTATCTTCTAAAGTTAGAGTGACTCGGATTGTCAGTCTTGAACAGAGATTAATACTGAGACGATTGGGCGAGTTAGGAAGTCAGCAAATGCAGGAATTGAATGCAAATATCATACAAGCATTTCGATTAGTATAGCCTTGTTTACTCTTGCTTACTTGCCGGAAACGATCGCACATCTCTGCAATAAAGGTTTCGCCATCAATCGGTGGAGTATGTTCGGACATGGCAACAGCAGCATCTATCTTAACTCGTACAGTATCGATCCACTGGCGATCGGCGCGATCGTACTCATCTAACAATCGCAAAGCAACTTCACAACACAAACTAGAATCATCGTGCAAACTCATAGGCAATATTCGTGATGCGGCCGCGCCAGTAGGGCAATAGCGAGCCATCAGGCAGTTGCCACGCCACCTCACCGGAGAGCGGAATCCGCATACCGTCTCGCAATTCGTAGTCCCAGAAGCGGCCTTGCCAGGGCGCAAACACCAGCCCGCCGTTAACTGTACGGGCGCGGGCCTCGGCGCGGACAGTGGCGATTAGCCCTGCTTCATCAAAGCGGAAATCCAGGGAAACAGTAGTGTCGCCATCCTGTAGCGTTGCTCTGGCGGAAGAATTGTCTATCGCCTCCCAGCGAACACCCTGACTCGGCAGCAGTCTCGTAGGATACCAAGCAGCCTCCGCGAAAAAGCGCATCAGTTCCCCAAGTGCTGCTTCTGGAGTGCCGCGGATATCCGCCAGAGTCACCAGGCCCAGCAGCGCTGCATGGAGGATGCCTTCGCCAGTAATGTAGGCATCATGAACGAACGCATTGATACCGGGCATCATCGCAATTCGCCCGTCCCAGTCAAAGCCAGGGCGCTGAGTAATTACGAGTTGAGTTGAGGTGAGGTGAAGGCGCTCCATTTTTCTGCGGTTTCGCTCATGTTAAACGTGCCTTCGTGGGAAACCCGCGCTGCTGCAATTAGCGGTTGTCCATCCTCGATCACCGCGCGAAAGTAGCGCTGCACGGGCTGGGGTAAATCGGCGATTTCCCGCGCATCAAATGTGAGAGGTTTAATCGGCAAGCGTGCAGCTTCCAGATTCGCTCGCAGTTCCTTGGTACCGAGATGCCAGCGGTATGCTCCAAGGGCGATCGCCCCAACAATGCCAACTACAAGCGCGAGGATAATTAGTACGATCTGCGATCGGCACATGGTGGTTCCTCTTGATACCTAAAAACGAGTTAATCAAGCGCGAGTCTTAAACCCATCTACCCACTACAACTCTCAGCGTTCCATCTGCCAAAGTTTCCTCTTCTTCAACATTAAAACCCTCTGAATGCACGGCCGCCATCAAACTTTTTCGCGCGTATTTTTGACTAATTGAATTGACAAATTCCTGCTGGTTAATTCGAGCGCCCCAAAAATCCGCTACCAATTCGTAATCCTCTCCGCTGCGGCGAAAACCCAAATCGTAACCATTGGATTGCCGAATCACGTACTCGGCATTAGTTTTGTCACCCCGATAACCCCGTACCTGCACATTGCACTCTACTTGATAACCCAACTCTTCCAACACTTGATGCAGCAGTTCGCCGTTCTTGATCTGAACCTTGATCGTTGTGAAGTGTGACATATCACTTTCGGATTTTTGTGTGAAACGCTGATTTGATTATAATACTATAAACTCCAACCGTCAATCAGTTAGAAGTTGCGCTCTTAAACGCGGTTTGAGCGTCACCGAAAGCAGCCAGGTTACAAGCCCCCTGATTCATAGGTTCAGAAAATTACAACTGAGTATCCGATAACAATTACCCCGATTTATCCGTGCGTAAGTTCGCTTTTTTTACTCATCCAATTATTCAATCTAAAATCCAAAATCTAAAATCTAAAATCGTATGATGACAGACAATTCTAACCAACCCAGAGAATATGATGCCGTCCTCGGCGGTCAAAGTCAAATCCCGATCGCCGGCGCAGTTTTGGGAGGCATCGCCGGAGTCAACCAGCGCTTCAACAGTCCTAGTATCGAGTCGCGGATTGCCGCTGTTAAAGATGCTCCTAAATACGGAGGCGCTGGTTTAAATTTAGCAATTGAGGCGCTGCTTGACCCCGTAACAGAAGTGCAGCGAGTTGCTTATTTAATTTTGCGAGCGAGGACAGAACCTCTAGTGCGCCAAGCTTTAAAAGACTTCGTGCCCTACAAGCTTTTTGACTGCATCCGGAGTGTAAAAACTGGGACAAATGTTGCGATTAGTCCCGGAGGATATCGCACGGCGAGTTTGCACGGGAAAATAATTAGAATTTGCGATGTAGAGACAGGAGAAATACTCTATACTGTTGAGAAGTATCCCCGCGCTCAAGAAACTTTTGTCCTTTGCCAAGAAAGCGAAGTTTTTGTGAGGAGCAGAAATATTCCGAAACACCGCGCGATCGAAATTTGGGAAGGAGGAGAATTGCAGCATACTTCCCTCGGACATGAAGGGGAAATTAGCGCAATTGTCATCAGTCCCGACAGTCAAGTTATCGCCACAGGTTCGGCAGATACTACTATCAAAATTTGGAATTTAGAGACGGGAAAGTTAATGTGTACTTTTGGCAGTCATTTAACTTGGGGATCTCATAAAGCAGGAATTGTTAGTCTTGCTTTCAGCCCGATCGCACAAACTCTCGCTAGCAGCAGTTCTGATGGTACAATTAAGCTGTGGAACCTCCGCAGCAGAGAAGGCTTCCAAACAATTAAAGGTTACGCGAATTGTCTGGCTTTAAGCCCAGACGGGCAGACTTTGGCTACTGGGGGCTGGGACAGAAATATTCAACTCCGGCAGCTATCGAATCCAGATAGTTCAATCACTTTGGCAGGGCATTTTAACTCGATAAATGCGATCGCCTTTAGTGCCGACGAACTGACTGTTGTCAGTGCTAGTGCCGATGGTAATATCAAATTTTGGAAAGCCAGTACGGGCGAAAATTTTTACACTCTCAGCGGACATCAAAGCTCTGTTACTTGTCTTACTTTTAGCAGCGATGGTGAAACTATTATCAGTGGTAGTATAGACAAAACTGTCAAAATTTGGGGAGTTAATTGAAGGAAGTTCGGCAACGGATTCGCTCGACGGATGTAGCGGATGGAACAAATAGGGAATAGAGAATAGGGAATAGGGAATAGGGCAGAAGGCTGAAGGCTGAAAGAAGATGGAATCGACCTCATGATTTCCACCAATTAAGTACCTCCTAACCATTCAGGCGCTGCCTATATTTCAATTTTCGCGCAATTTTCGCGGTTCCCTCTTCCTCGGTGCGTGAATCTACGCAAAACCATATAATAAATTTACAATCTCAGTTCTTGTGCGAGCCGAAGATTGGGGAACTTCTTTTTGCAATACTACAAATAGTTACCGTGAAAATACCGACTGGCAGGCATTATTCAGCTTATTATTAATTTGTGAACTGTCGCCCAAAAGCCTGAGCTAGCCACGATTTCTGAATCCTTTAAAGTAGCTTTAATATATCGCATCTTAGTCGGATGAGTATTCCTGCTAATTGTAATATTTGACTTAAAAAGTTTATGCTTAAAAGATAGGCTGGGGTTAAATATACAGTGCGCCCTAGAGTAACCATGTCACACTGCAACCAATCCATCTGTCGTTCCCGCAATCTCGCAGAAATGTGCGATACTGCTGCCAGTTGGCAGCAAAAAGCCGATCGACTAACGGTAGAATTAAACACCACCCAGGAACTGCTTCACGCAGAAATCGATCGGCTCAAACAAGCCAACGAAACCCTTCACGCCGCTGTCAGTTGTGCCCCAATTTTCCTGTGGGCAACAGACAGAGAAGGCAAGTTGACCCTTGCAGCAGGAAAAGGATTAGAAAAATTGGGACTCAAACCCGGTGCAACTGTCGGGCTTTCGATTTTTGAAGTTTACAGCAGCCAGCCAGATATCTTAGAAAATATTGCCGAGGTACTAGCAGGAAACGATCGCACTTGGAACGTCCGAGAGAGGCATTTTATTCACGAAATTCGATCGGCACCGCTGCGAGATGGAAACGGCGAAGTAGTTGGGGCAGTGGGTGTTTCTACTGAAATTAGCGAGCGCGAGCAGTTGATCGCAACTCTGGAGACGGCAAATCAAGAATTAGAAGAGAGACTTCAGCAGCAGACGAAATTCTTCAATGCAGCACTTGCCGAAAGCGAAAAAAAGTACCATAACCTCGTAGAAACCTCCCAAGAATTGATTTGGTCTATCGATATTGAAGGCCTCTTGACTTTTGTCAATTCCGCCGCCAAACGCATCTACGGTTACGAACCGGCAGAAATGATCGGACGCCGCTTCACCGATTTTTTAGTTCCATATCAAGGAAGTAGACCAAGAGAAATATTTGCTCAACTTTTAGCCAGAACCAAAATTCAGCCACAAACCGCTAATTATCCTTACGAAACAGTACACATTCGTAAAGACGGTACTCCCGTCCACCTGCGTGTCAACAGCATCGTCAACCAAGCTGAAAACGGCGCTATTTTAGGCTTGTGCGGAACGGCGACAGATATTAGCGATCACAAGCGATCGGAAGAAGCACTCCAACAAGCTACAGACCAACTTCGCGCCGTTTTGGATGCCGTACCGGGACTGATTTCTTGGATCAGTTCAGATTTGCGGTATATTGGAGTCAACCAGCACTTAGCAACCTCATTCAACCTATCTCCTGAAAGCTTTGTCGGTCAAGAAATAAACTTTCTCGAGAAAGGCTCGACTTTTGGAGAACTGATCCGAATTTTTTTTGAGAGTTCATCTCAGCAAACCTGGCAAGAAATAGACATTGAAATTAACGGTTTAGTCCACAACTATTTGATAGTAGCTCAGAAATATCATCAGGGAACTGCTGCGGTTTCCGTAGGAATAGACATTACCGACCGCAAGCGTGCAGAAGCTCTAAAAAACCAATTGATATGCTCGCTGCAAGAATCAGAACACAAATTTCGTAGCCTTTATGAAGCCACCAGCGACGCAGTAATGTTGCTTGACGAAAAGGAGTTTTTTGACTGCAACCCCGCTACCTTAAAAATATTTGGCTGTAGCAACACAAAAGAATTTTACGGCAAGAAATTGAGCGACTTTTCCCCACAATTTCAGCCTAGTGGACAAGACTCATCCAGTCTAGCAATACAGAGAATATCGGCAGCAATGCAAACAGGTAGCTGTCGCTTTGACTGGGTACACAAACGACTCGACGGTTCAGAATTTTCCGCAGAAGTTCTGTTAAACGCAATGGAAATTAACGGGCAAAAATTTCTCCAAGCTGTAGTACGCGACATTACTGAGCGCAAACGGGATGAGGATCAAATCAAAGCCTCCCTCGCCGAAAAAGAAGTCCTTCTCCAAGAAATTCACCACCGCGTCAAAAACAACCTCCAAGTTATTTCTAGCCTGCTGAAACTTCAGTCTCGCTACATTCAAGACAGCCGCGTTAGTGAAATGTTAAAAGAAAGTCAAAACCGAGTCAGATCAATGGCTCTGGTTCACGAACAATTATATCACTCCAAAGACTGGTCAAACATTGATTTTGCTGAATATATCCAAAATCTCGCACACAATTTATTCCAAGCTTATGAAATTCATGCAGAAGGCGTTAAGTTGCAAACAAATATTGCGCCGTGTTCTCTTAATATTGATACGGCAGTTCCTTGCGGGTTAATTATCAACGAGCTTGTGACAAATGCTCTCAAATATGCTTTTAAAGGGCAAATTAAAGGTAAAATTAACATAGATTTCACTTTGGAAAAAAATCGACTTTGCGTGCTAACCGTGAGCGACAGCGGAATTGGTTTTCCTCAAGACTTAGATTATCGAAAAGCCCGAACGTTGGGTTTGCGACTCGTCGGGTCTTTAGTCAAGCAAATCCGGGGGGGAATAGAACTGTTAGAAACTGCTGGCACAACTTTTAGAATAACCTTTTGTCAACCTAAATTGCACTCTGAGGAAAAAAATTAGTGTCTTACAAAAAAATTCTGATAGTTGAAGACGAGAGCATCATTGCGGAAGACATTTCCGACAGTTTGATATCTCTAGGATATAGAATAACTGGCATGGTCTATTCGGGAGAAGAAGCGATTGAATCGGCAGCTAAGTTGCGCCCGGATTTAGTTTTAATGGATCTTAACCTGCAAGGAGAAATCGACGGCATTACAGCAGCAGAAGAAATTCGCTTGCGCTTTCAAATTCCCGTAGTTTATCTGACAGCTTATGCCGATGAAACTACTTTGCGACGAGTTAATAGTACAAAACCGTTCGGCTATATTGTCAAGCCATTTGAAGAAAAAAACTTGCACACAACTATTCAACTGGCACTCTACCGACATCAGTATGACAGCTTGACGAACCTGCCGAATCGTTCATTTTTGCGAGAAAAGTTAAGTCGAGTATTAGATGGTCAAAAAGAATTGTCAGGATTCGTTCCAGTTATCACGCTTAGCTTAGATAAAATCAACCGCATTAACAGTACCTGGGGCCACGATATCGGCGACTCAGTGCTTTGCACCATCGCCCAGCGGCTAAATAACTGCATGAAAAACATTAATATTGTTGCTCGTTTGGAAGCGGCAGAATTCGCGCTGATTCTTAAACCAGTTGCAGAAAAACAGGATGTGGCAAAGATTGCTCAAAACATTTTAGATCTTGTATCCCAAGGTATGATTGTCAAAGATTGTGAAGTCTATGTCACTGCTAGTATGGGTATCTGCTTGTATCCCGGTGACGGCATCGACGGAGATGAAATGCTGAAAAATGCTTATATAGCAATGTATCAATCTCAGCAGAAAGGCGGCAATACTTATCATTTTTATACGGCAAAGAATGCTAATTTGTTCATCAATACACTTCTTCAAGAAACTTGCTTGCGCCATGCTTTAAAAAGCTCAGAGTTTGAAATTTACTATCAGCCGCAAATAGAAATTAAAACAGGTAAAATTATTGGGGCTGAAGCTTTGCTCCGCTGGAATCATCCAGAGCGGGGGCGAGTTTCCCCAGGGGAATTTATTCCCATGGCTGAAGAAATGGGCTTGATTGCACCGTTGGGTGAATGGGTATTAGAGACTGCTTGCAGGCAAACTAAAACATGGCAAAGAGCAGGTTTACCACCCCTCCGAGTGGCAGTTAACGTATCCGCCCGTCAATTCGAGCGCAAAAATTTCACGGAAAGAGTCAGGGAGATATTAACAGAAAGTGGTCTCGATCCCAAGTGTTTGGAATTAGAACTGACCGAAAGTCTGGTTTTGCAAGACGAAATTGCAGCATCTAAAGCTTTTACGGTGTGGAAAGATCAGGGGATTAGGATAGCAATTGATGATTTTGGAACGGGATATTCTTCTTTGAGTTATCCCAAACTCTTTCCGTTTGATGCGATAAAAATAGACAAGAGTTTTATTCGCGACATTGCAGACGATCGCCAAAATGCAGCGATAACAATAGCGATTATTCAAATGGCACACTGCATGAACATGACGGTGGTTGCTGAGGGGGTAGAAAATAAGCAAGAACTTGATTTTTTGTGCGAACACGAATGCGACGAAATTCAAGGCTATCTTTTCAGTCAGGCTTTACCAAGGGCTGAGTTTGAAGCGCTGCTGAAAAGCCATAAGTCCTGGGATTTATGCTTGAGGAAGCAGGAAGTTCGGCAACGGATTCGCTAAGGGAAGAAGGAAGTTCGGCAACGAGCACTGTACAAGATGTAACGGATGTCAGGAAGAAGGAAGAGGGAAGAGTGTCAGCAAATAACATCCTAATCGTCTTAGTCGTTGCTAAACAATAGAATAATGGGGAAGCGGTAGTTGGTAATTGGTAATTGGTAATTTTGCCTAAAGATTAATGACTGATGACTAATTTAAAAGATACGATCGCCCAACCAACTTCCCAGCCACAGCCCGAAACCCGAAGTAGCCACAAACAGGAGAACCGTGTAAAGCCCGCTGCTAGTGTGGATCAACCTTTCTGCGGCTACCATTCGCGCCACAACTCCAGCAATAATGCCGATCGCAGCCCAAGCCCCATAAACAGTCTTAGACCCGGCGATAGCTAAGGCTTGGACGATCGCCCCCGATCCCGCCCCAGCAAAAGCCCCAGCCCACGCCCCAATCCCCAGCCCGATCGCACCAGAGAGCCCAACGGGGCCGCCAGAATTCCCACCTACTTCCGCCGCCAGCCCGCACATCAAGCCAACAACCCCCCAACAGACGGCCGCCACCAACGCCTTGACCCAATTGCCAGAAACTGTTCCAGCCATCAATCCCACCACTGTCAGCACTCCCGCGACCGCCAAAACAGCAGCCACAGCCCGCGACTCGGCCTCGGAACTGGCGATCGCCCCCAATCCAGCTCCAACGGCGCCCCAAGCCGCCCCTGTTACCCTTCCTCCCGCCTGAAAACCGGCGATCGACCCCCCCACCGCCCCAGCCAAAACTAAGGCCGCCAGCCACACCCTAGGCGTTGCTGAACCCTCCGCCAGCAAAATCGCGGCCCACAGCCAATCTGCACCGCAGATTAAAGCCCACATCCACAGCGGGGCGGCTGATACAGTCAAAATCCAACCGGTCAAAGCGTAACTCGCTACAGCTATTGCCAGCGGCCACCAAGGGAAGCTTGAATAGTGCTGAGATGGCCGCACTTCCCTCGGCGCGCTTCGCGGTTTTGAGTATTGAGTTGAAAATTCTGTTTTCCTTTTCGAGGCAAGCTTTCGATAGTTTTGAGATGGCCGTGCTTCCCTCGCAACGATTCGCCCTGGTTGCTTTGTGCCCCGCCACGCTTGGCGATTGTGAGTGGTAAATAGTTTCTTGCTTGAAGAGTTTTTGTGAGTGAGAAATTTTTTGGAGGCGGCTTTTGGGCGGGTTTGACGGCGCTGGGAACCAGGCCTGGCGGCTGATTTTCCAGAACGCCTTCTCAGCGGCTTTTCCGGCGCAGGGGGCGGTGGCTGCTGAAACTGTTTTTCGATCGACCTCGATGATTCAGGCTGACTCAGAAACAACACCAACTGCTGGTAAGCTTGATTAATTTCTGTTAATCGTTGTTGAGCTTTTTGTTGCAGGCGGTCGTTGTTGGCAAACCGATCGGGATGCCACACAAACGCTAAATCCCTGTAAGCGCGCTTAATTTCTTCTAAGGAAGCTCCCGGATCAATTTCGAGGATTTCGTAGCATCGGTTAATGTCACCCATAGGCTTCGATCGGCAGTTGTTGGTAAATTTGCGTGAAGCGAAGCTATCCCGCAGGGAATCGTACTTAACATCTTCTACTATTCTCAGCCAAGCTGCACAGTCAAGCGATTTGATATTTGAGATTTGAGATTGGGACTTACGCATCACAACCTTCTGAAACCGGGTTTTTTACCGTTTCTGCGAGGTGTAACGCACTATGATGCAACAAGCCCGGTTTCTGACCACCCGTGGGTTTACCGCTTGCGAGTCATAGAAGATAACATCCAAGATTTCTCTCTTTGACTGAGTACGCGGTCTGGTTTTCTTGTTTCGTGGTAATAATGGCTCGATGAGTTCCCACTCTTTATCGCTTAAGCTGCGGGAGTACGACATTTTTTCTGATCTTAGCTCATCATCACAGATTCCCAATGGGTTCTATAAGATTTACAGCTATTTAGGTGTACCTCACCAAACCGTGAATTGCTATATACTGGAGAAGACAATTCGCCCTCAAAAGCCAATGTCAGAATTGCACTATTGAACTCAGAATAAATGGCTCATGCTTCCTTTTGCATCTCGTATTGTATGCCAAACTTTATTTTTATTGAGTCTGTTAGATATCCCAGCCACAGCAACCTAAGCCTGGATTGGGGCTGGACGAATTACTGATGCTATTGGACAAGGAGGCTCGGTTAAACTGAAACTATAAATTTACGGCAATAATGTCCGCTCAATATACGGGTTTTATATGAATGGTACTCTCTATGAGAGAACGATTAGCACAAAATTGGATCGTTGGCGGTTGAGACAGTGTTCACAAGATTTGTCTGTAACTTTAAACCGAATCCCACTCAAGCCAACAATTTTATATGGACTGAGCCACCTAAATAAATAAATAATAGAAATATATAATGAACACTATCAGATATCGTCCCGCAATATGTATTGGCTTAGTAACCGCTTGGAGCTTGTTTTACTGTGCAGTATCTAGCAACTTACCTATGCTCAATAAAATGGAACTCGACATCCAGGATCATCTAATAAGACTGCATAAGCCAGGGCTTATGCCAAAAGAAATTCTACTGCTTAAGATC
>NZ_JAUBQR010000132.1:0-19203 GCF_036701385.1 Microcoleus sp. Pol12B4
AAACCTGCGATCGAAAATTCGCAAACCCAATTGCAGAGCTATGGTGGAGAACACAATGCCCAATACACTCGATGTTAGTTCAGTCTTAGAAATCCTGCGACCTGTGCAAGACCCCGAACTGCAAAAGAGTTTGGTGGAATTGAACATGATTCGTAACATAAAAATTGACGGCGGTGTCGTCAGTTTTACTTTAGTGCTGACAACGCCTGCTTGCCCGCTACGAGAATTTATTGTCGAAGATTGCCAAAAAGCGGTCAAACAGTTGCCCGGAGTCGAAAAAGTGGCGGTGGAGGTGACAGCCGAGACGCCCCAACAAAAGGGAGTGGTCGATCGCCAAGGCATTGAAGGCGTTAAAAATATTATCGCCATTTCCAGCGGCAAAGGTGGCGTCGGCAAAAGCACGGTGGCGGTAAACGTGGCAGTAGCGCTGGCGCAAACCGGCGCTAAGGTGGGTTTGCTGGATGCGGATATCTATGGGCCCAATGACCCGACAATGTTGGGTCTGGGGGACGCGAAAGTGATGGTTAGGGACGGGAAAAGCGGGGAAAGCCTCGAACCCGCCTTCAACTACGGCGTCAAATTAGTGTCGATGGCATTTTTAATTGACAAAGACCAGCCCGTCATTTGGCGGGGCCCGATGTTAAACGGGATCATTCGGCAGTTCCTCTATCAGGTAAATTGGGGCGATTTAGACTATTTGATTGTCGATATGCCTCCGGGTACTGGAGACGCGCAGTTGACAATGGCGCAAGCGGTGCCGATGGCTGGTGTCGTGATCGTGACGACGCCGCAGACAGTGGCTTTGTTGGACTCTCGCAAGGGTTTAAAGATGTTCCAGAAGTTGGGAGTGTCGGTATTGGGAATTGTGGAAAATATGAGCTATTTTGTGCCGCCGGATATGCCCGACAAGCAATACGATATTTTCGGTTCCGGTGGCGGGGAAAAGACTGCTGCTGAGTTGGGAGTGCCACTGTTAGGCCGCATTCCGCTGGAAATTCCGTTGCGGGAAGGTGGCGATTCGGGGGTGCCGATCGTCGTGGGACAACCGGGTTCTGCTTCGGCGAGGGAGTTTCGGGCGATCGCTGGCCGCATTGCCGGTAAAGTTTCCGTAGCAGCCTTAGCCTAACAAACTCTCGTTCCGAGGCTTTGCCTCGCGTCTTCCTGTACACGAAGATTTGCCTAGTTCTCAGGCTCTGCTTGGGAACTAGAAACGAGAAAAGGTAAACTATAACCAGCAAACTTAACATTCAAAGAATTATGATTTTTCCAGGTTCGGCAGTTCGAGTTAAAGATAAGGGTGAGATTTACTACGCCTTTCAAGGACAAGTCCAGCGAGTTAGCGACGGGAAAGTCGCGGTACTGTTTGAAGGTGGCAATTGGGACAAGCTGATTACGTTCCGGCTGTCGCAGTTGGAACTTGTGGATGCTACGGCCGGTCGCGCGAAATAGTCAGCGGTCATTAGTCATTGGTAATGGGTAATGTGTAATTTGTAATTGGTAAAGTACCCAAGACCAGGCTACTAAATGAAAACCCTTGACTAATGGCTAATGACTGATAACTGATGACTAATGACTAATCACTAAAACTATGCGTTTACCTTTACCCCAATTTGCTACAAAAGAGCGCCATCCCGATCGCATTGCTGAGGTAATCGAGACGGCAACTTCGGAGTTTTTGGCTCAATGTTTGGAACCAGAAGACTTAAGCTTTCCCGTGATGCCACCTTTTGGGAGTTGGGTGAAGGCCGAGGATGAAGAGTCGAAAAATCAAATTTACGGCGTGGTTTATTACGCTACGACTAGCCCGATCGACTCGGTGCACAGAGCTCGCGCTTTAGGTTTGTCGCTGGAAGAGTTGCGGGAGGAACAACCGCAGATTTTTGCGATGCTCAAAACCGAGTTTCGAGTGGCGATTGTCGGGTTTGAGGCTGCGCCGGAAAGGTTGAACGGTCACGGCCCATCAAGGGGTAAAATTTATCAGTATTTGCCACCGCGCCCGCCGCAAATTCACCAGGCGGTTTATCGCTGCGAACCCGATGAGGTGATTGATTTTACGGTGCAGTTGGATTTTTTGAGGACGCTGCTGGGGGTGGCTAATGCGCCGGTGGATGCGCTGACGGCGGCGGCGATTCGGGAGATTTATCAGTTGCGGATGCGCGATCGATCTTGGTTAGTGGAAGCGGGGAGGAGTTTGAGTGTTTTGCTGAAGGATGATTATGACAGGTTGAGGGTGATTTTGAGTCAGATTCATCCGTAGGGTAAAGCTCGAATAAGATAATTTGGACTTACGCAAAAAGTGGCTTGACACGCTACGGATAGCAGTAAGGTGTGCAAAGCGCACCCTACATAATTAGGTTCTGCGTCAGTCCCGATCTGGTTTTTTCGGAGGAAAAATATTTTATGTGGGTAGAGGTAACACCGCTGAATCAAGTTCCCGAAGGGGGTGTGTTGAAGGTAAAAGTTGACGAAAATTCAGTGATTTTGAATCGTCAAGGCATGAATGTCACTTGTTACCGTAATGCTTGCACTCATTTAGAATACCCGATCGACATGGGTAAGGTAAGCAACGGTATCATTACCTGTCCATTTCACAAATATCAGTACAAGTTAGATACTGGTAAATGTTTGAATGCACTAGGCGATTCCCTGGAATCTTATCCGGTAAAGATTGAGGGCGATCGGGTTTTTGTAAACATAGATTAGTTATTCGTTATTAGCTTAAGTCCGACAGGGGTTGAAACCCCTGTCTTATAGCTAAAGTCGTCTAAAGACGACTTTAGATTAATATTTGATATCAAGTCCGGCTTAAATACCCCCTCACTCTCTTAGTCTGCGGAGGCAGACTTTGTTTTTGTAGTAGCGGTTTCAACCGCCGAATCATTGAGGGAGTAGCCAACCCGGATTTACTTTCAACCTACCATTTTCGCGTGCCGCTGGCGGAGGAAAATCGCCAAAAGCCCGATCGCACCTACCGCCAACAGCAGCCATTCTTCGGGTTCAGGAACCCCCGAAACATTCAGAGGATTATTCGGCTTACTCAACTGTTCCTTACCAGATTCTACCTCTCTGTCAAATCGATCGCTCTTAGCTTCCGCTGCTTTTAGCTGCTCCCTTTGCGCGTCATTAACTAACACAATCATCGAAGAATAAGGCGTCACCACTTTGAAATTTTTAGCTACTGCGTGCATCGCATCCAGTTGCGTCAGTTGATTAGCACTTTTCTGCTTGCTAAGTGCAGTTATCAACAGCCGTGCAGCTATCGGTTTAAAGCCTTCATTTCCGGTATCTTTTAACTCTGCAACTGGCGCCGATTTAGCGGTTTTTTTCGACTGCGGCGTTTTGGCATAACTCCAAGCATAGCCGTCAACAACGCTAACTGTAGATGGACCCGAAGCTGCTGTCGTTGCTACTCGCTGCATCGCCTCTTTCATATCCGTAGCAACTCCGCCGCCGCTATCTTGAATGACCTTTAAAGTTGCGTCGTCGTAGCCAGGGGGCAAACCTCCCAAATGCACTGTCCATAGAGGTGAAGAGATGGAAAGTTTAAGTTTGCGATCGTCCGACAATTCGTAACTGTGGCGATCGCTCACCACAAATACAGTATCGTAATTTTTATCGCCCCGCAACTGTGCAAACTGTTGCAGCATATCTTTGAGCTGGATCGTACCATAAAATGTCACCTTTCCCGCATCGAAATTGCGTACATTTTCCACAAACTTAGGTGGCATTCCCCCAGCGCTAGCGACATACAAATCAACAGCATTTTTTCGTGCTGCATTAGCTTCCAACCATTCAAAAGTCTCTTTTACTTGCTTATTTTCCGCTGCCATGCTGCGAGAAGTATCCAGAATAACTGCCAATTTCTTGCCTTGCGGTAGCGAGTAATTTGCATCAGCCAGTGGCTTAGCAGAAATGATATTTCCTCCCGGTAGAACCGCCTGCTGCGCGGTTATAGGTCGCTGTGCGGCTGCAGGCAAAAAGGGTGGAAGCCAAGTTTCTCTTGCTTCTTTACCGCTGTATTTTACCTCTTTCCCGGCGATCGTGCGGCGAGTATTTTGGTTCCAAAAAATGTTGCGTTTTTCAGCCAAAATAGGCATCGCCCAACCCTGCGGCTGCCGCATGACTTTGTAAGTAAGCCATAGGTGCATTTCGGTTGGCCCGTCAGTTTGGATGAATTCTCGTTTAGCCGGGATTGGAAAAGCCCGCAAGCGGTATTGTTTGGGACCAATTTGTTCTAGCAAAGCCGGATCGACTCTTTCTACTACCTGCTCGTTGTAGACTTGCTGGGCGGCACCGCGAGGCGATACCGTAAATACAAAACGTTTGTTTAAATCGCCAGTATCTCCTAGCCAAACTCCTGTAACTGCTGCGCTTTCCGGCAGGGAAAAGTAGTAGAATACTTCTTGCAAGTTCGGCGTTTGATTTTTGTAAACTTCGTAGAGTTGAACGTCAGCCCAGTCGCCGTTTTCTTTGACTGTCACTTCTTGCGACTGCAACCATACTTTTTCCTGATTGACATTCAGCAAACCAGCTTTAGCTTCTTCTTGGTTTGAGGTTGACTGTACCGCGTGTTTTACTGCTTCTGTGTCGCCTTTTTGCAGTTCTGTATCGAAGAATTCGCCGTAGAGTTTTTCAGCTTTTTCTACATCAGCACTAGAGCCTTTATACAAAAACGGTGACATTAAAAAATTATAGCTGTTCTGCACCGTTTGAGCCGCTCCGTCAGGCAAATTCAAAGTATTTTTGTACATCTCATAAATGTGGTTGTTTTCTCCCACAGTGCTGAGGTAGCGGTAAGGGGACAAATAAGCGTTAACTAAGCCGGATCGTATCATATCAGACTTGGCTAATAAAGTTTGGCGAACCGTGTCATTTGCGGGGGGAGTCGCCAGCATTTTCAGTGCTGCAACTTGCGGCTGCTGCTGCAAAGCGGAGAAAATAGTCAGCCAAGCTGCTATGACTCCCAAACTTCCGATTAGCGCATTATTTTTTCCGTATTGTGCAGCAAAACTCTGCCATATTTTCCGCCCCGAATGAATATATAGAAAGCCGTACAGCGAAGGCATGACAACGAACAAGCTACAGGTTAAACCAAACAATATAAAGGATAAAGGTATCCAAATTAAACCCCAGATCCACTCCCCGTATCTAAAGATATCCCAAAATGCTGATACCCATGTAAACTTAAAAAACTCAATGACAAAAGTAAAGAATCCATAAAGTGTAAATAATGCCACCGGTACAGCGTAATACATCAGCAATGTTGCCGCCCAAATGCCAACTAATAGCATTAAACTGTGGCATCCTAATTGCAGCCATGCACTTCGCTTTTCTCCGATTAATCTGAAAAAACGAGGCTGTTTATTATGGGAAGTTTGAGAATCTGAGATATTTTGAACATTTTCTTTTTTACCCAGATAGCCGTACAGCACTTCCACTGAAAATGCTGCAATGCACAAAGCAATAGTAGCAATGATTTGATAACTAGCTGGGGTGAGTTCTCGCAGCAGGAACAAGCGGAGCAAACACAGCAAAAATAGTGGTGCTTCTACGCCGTAAAACCAGCGCATTAGCTGTAGGGGTTGCTTGCTAAAACGCCTAGC
The DNA here is from genome assembly GCF_036701385.1 of Microcoleus sp. Pol12B4. Classification (NCBI taxonomy): domain Bacteria; kingdom Bacillati; phylum Cyanobacteriota; class Cyanophyceae; order Oscillatoriales; family Microcoleaceae; genus Microcoleus; species Microcoleus sp. Pol12B4. Next base: position 5,604 of record NZ_JAUBQR010000132.1, read on the forward strand.
TCCTATTACTGTACATACAGTGGGTACTGCGATCGTAGCTGCCATCGTCAAAGAAAACTCTAGCGGGATAATGCCATCGATTGTCGCTTTAATTAATGGCACTCCTATAATCGGCAAAATTCCCAAGTAAACAATCGATAAAAAAGTCAAATTCCACACCCAAAAAATTGTTTGAAAAACTTTATCAAATATCTGTTTAATTTTCATTTATTTCTCCTATTAAGCTTTGTTTGACGGTATCATATACATTACTAGCAAACTCTTTTAGTTCATAATTTTCTGCTTGTATCGAACTATTAAATAAAATTGAAACTAGCACCCAAGTATGGTTTTTGTGAGTGAGATCGCTGCCGATGCGCGACAAGAAGTTATCGGTAGTTTGCTGTGCAGATTGTAACCAGTATGTAGCGGATAGTTGGTTGTCTTTGAGAGACAGCCAGCGCGCCGTTACAGCAGGAGTTAGCTGTTTTATTTCTATTCGGTTGACGGGAATGCCGCTGGCTACGAAACACAGCTCCGGTGCGTGATAAGTCTGCCAAGATGTGCTTGCTACTGTGAGCATGGAACCGCGCAAGTTGCCTGACACAAATCTCTTTTTCTCTGTTTGGGTACCGGGGTAATTGCCAAAGAATTTTTGTTCGCTGGGATTCAGCGGGATTGATTCGGACACAATTGATTCGGGAAATTTTAGGGAGGCGATCGCTAATTTTTCACTTTCTACATGATAGAATTGAGAAATTGCACCCAAAACCGCCACCGCCACAATTAGTCCCGGTTTGGCCAAAGTCGGATTTTTGAGTATTTCTAAATCCCGTTGCGAGTTAAAATCAATTTCTTTTGTTTCTTGAAATTTCGGAAATTTTTGCAGCATTAACCAACTTAAGAAGCAAGCGCCGATTAAACCCACAATTCCTAGGGGTACGTGCAGCATTGCTGCATAATTTGGCTGTTGGAAAACTTGGGCAACCAACACTAGCACGGCAACCCGCAAAGCGTTAGCAGACAATAACATTAAGAAATTAGCAGCGCATACACCCAGCCATGTTAAACTCAATTTGCGACCTTCCAGCCAGGTAGCAGTTAGCAAAAATAGCGTTCCCATTAAGAGGGTTTTAATGCCGCTACAAGGCACGTCAACGTGAGCGATGCCGTTTTCCAAAACGATAATATCGTAAGAAGAAATAGCCCCAATGTGCAGCAGAGAGAGCAACTGTTCTACTACCTGAGCAGTGAGCACTCGTGCCGGCAAACCTAAGCCGCTATTCAACTGACTGTTGAATGGTAAAATACAAGCCAGTAAGCCCGCAACTGGTAAGTTTTTTCGCCAAAAGTTCGGCTCCACCAATAAGCCGCACAGCCCATAAGTTCCGAGGATAAATAGCAGAACAGTAATTTGTTTGATATCAATTATGCACTGAAGGGCGATCGAGCAAATACCCGCACCCAACATCAACAGCAGCGGATATCGCCTCAAAACGAAATTGGGTGAAAATCCCGGCGGGCGATCGGAGTTCCCACTCGATCGCACTACTAATGCTACAATCAGAAAACCAATTACTATCTTGTACAGTGTGGGTATCTCAACAAACGAGGATAACAGCCACTTAACTGCCGAGATATTGGCCCACAACCAAGCAAGGGCTAACAAACAAGGAGCCAGCCAAACCAAATTAACCCCAGAATAGGAACTGACAGCATCTGGAAGGTCAGAATTGGGAATATTGGTGCGCTGCATGATACCGCTTGACATTCACGTTGGTGACATCTTAGCTCAGCAAAATTAGTAATGTCTAGACCGGTTATTTAAGTTTTGTCAAGCTTCGATTTTCTCTACAGAGAAGCTAGCGTTATAATAATTAATTTTAGCGGAGGTAAAAATGAGCGAAAAAAGCCCAGCATACAAAATTGTTAGCGATAACCGACAAGCGCGCCACCTCTATGAAATTATAGAGACATACCAAGTGGGCATAGAGTTGAAGGGAACCGAAGTCAAATCAATTCGGGAAGGAAAAGCCAATTTGCGGGACGGATATGGTTTAGTTCGGAACGGGGAACTGTGGCTTATCAACGTTCACATTTCGCCTTGGAGAAGTGCTAGCAACTATTTTAATCACGAACCCCGCCGCACCCGTAAATTGCTGATGCACAAGCAGGAAATTCGCAAATTAATCGGCAAAGTCGAAGAAAAAGGTTTGACTTTAGTCCCGTTAAAAATGTATTTGAAAGGCGGCTGGGTAAAACTGGATATCGGTTTGGGTAAAGGGAAAAAACTGTACGACAAGCGCGAAGATTTGAAGAAACGCGAAGACAAGCGAGATATGGAAAGAGCGATGAAGCAATTTTAGTCATCCGTCATTAGACATCTCCGAAAAAGAAACTGAAACCTTTGCTACTCAAAGGGTGAAATTTAATTTCGGAAGATGTTTATTAGTCAGGAGTAATTAGTAATTAGTGATTAGTGATTGTCCCTAGGGATGGATTATTTTAGCTCGCGTTTGGTTAATTACTTATCATAATATGTCTCAATATCTCCCCTTTAAGATTTTGAGGGCTTCCATCGTCACTACAAACTTAATTAGAGTTATTTCACCGGAGTCCATCCCATCGGCTCTCCTGAGGGTGTGCTGGAAACGCTAGTGTGAGCGCCTCTCTGACCCAGGCTTTCGGACTCGTACCACAAGAAGTTTTATTTTTATAATCGCCTAAAACTCAGACGAGCCATCTTATCTCCTAATACAGTCGCATATGGACGATCCTCGCCTCCCAAGTAAGTATTATTACTTGTCGAGAGCCAACGGTGGTGCCTTCTTCCGGGTTCCGGCTTCCCGGTTCTTTTTTTTTGAAAATATCCGGATGGCTTGTGGAGCCCCATGAATGATTAACCTATGCTCGAATACATTCGTGTAGTGGGGCTTTACCCAACCATTCGGCTGCGGACTCACAAACTCTTATGAGAAATCGGCTCACACCTGAGCCATTTCGTAAGATGATGACGCCATTAGGGTGGCAATTAAATATGGCAAGCAAAATATCGCCCAACTCTCAAGTTAAAAAATGCTAAAAATCACACCATTAGCTAACATTTTCAATGCCATGAAAGAGCCAGCAAAAAAGCATCATAACTCCAAGTGGGGAGTCTTATTGCTGATGCTAGCAGTAGGCTTTGGCGGCTGGAAAATTGCTTTGCCCGAACTGGCATCTTTTTTTAATAATATGGCTTTTGAAAACTACAAAGCTAATCGATTCGCTGATACTCAACAAGCATATGAGTTAGCGCTCTGGGTAGATCCAAAAAGCCGAACAGCTCTTTACAATTTAGGATGGCTTTGCGAAGAGGTGCAAGATTTACAGTGCGCCCGAGGAAAATATCTGCAAGCTGCAAAACTCGGTCTGCCTGCTGCTTACAGCAATCTGGCTCGATTATATATAGTTGATCAAAAAAACTATCCGGCTGCGGTTCACTTCCTGTGGCAAGGTTTGAAATTAGCTGAGGACGATCAAGTAAAATATTCTTTACTCAAAAACTTGGGATGGGCTCGCCTGGAACAGGGTCGATATTCAGAGGCATTGCAACATCTGGATGAAGCGATTAAACTTGATAGTGAAGGACCAGCAACTTACTGCTTAAAAGCGCAAGTCTTAGAAAAAATGAAAAATACTAAGGCAGCGCTACCGCAGTGGAAAATTTGTCTAAAGTATGCGGATTCTCAAGAATTCGATGAGGATATATGGATAGGGATGGCACGTCAACGATTAAACGAGGAAAAAACAAATAAATGAAACGCACAGTTTTGTTTTCATCAACCATACTGGCAATTATAACGGTGCTGGAGCTAAGTCAAGCCTCAACAGCACTGCCAACTCCTTCGACGGTTAAAATTACAGTTAATGAATCAGTCGAAACGCCGTTCGACTCCAATCAAGCGAGGAGGCGGCGGTGCAGAGATAGAGATGGTGGAAAATATCAGTGTCCCAGATTCATCATGCCTTCGGAGAGCGAAGAATAAGAGTTATTTTCAATAAATTTTGTAGAGTGTACCATCACCACTTTACAGCAACAGGTATGTAGTATGTATTAGTAGTATGCAGGGTGCGCCGTCCGCACCTTATAGCATTTGAGATTTGAGATTAATAATTGAAGGATTGGAAATAACTTATGGCGATAATGGTTTGCAGCTTGTATAAAGCTGCATTCTTTTTTTGAACTGGTATAACTCCTAATCATTGCTGTATTGGCTATTGCTGGAATCCGCACTGTGCGGGGAGAAAATCCCCGCCAGCAATTTTATTTACTCGCCCTCCGTCAAAGCTGAATCTTGTGGCTGCTGGTGTGAGTTGCTGTAAAAACTAGCAATAATCGCTACCATTAACCACCAAAGCATATTAACTTCCGGCCGGTACCAAACTGTATCGACAAAACCGTGGGTTATCATGCCGGCTAAAGTTGCGATCGCCCCAATCAACCAAAACCCATGATTGGATTTGAGATTTTGGATTTGAGATTCTTTCTCTAAACTAGAGATTTTAAATTGTGAATCCCGCAGATGTTTTATCTGCAACAAACCTTGATTGACGGTGACAGTCATCAGCCAAAGGAAACACATTAAACCGATAAAACCGGTTTCCACCGCAATTTCCAGCAGCACAGAATAAGCGCTCAAAGCAGTGAATTTGGGTCTCATATAAAGCGGATAAACTTTATTAAAAGCAGTGTTTCCCGGCCCAATTCCGAGAATTGGTCGATCGCGAATCATGTCAACCACCGCCGTCCAAACGTTAATCCGAAAATTGTTGCTGCTGTCACCTCGGCCGATAAACATACTCGAAACTCGATCGCGCAGAGGCTCAACTAAAGCCACTCCCAAAATTAAGGCTCCCGCCAAACCTCCTAACCCTAACGGCAGCGCCCAAGTCCGCCAGAACCTAGGCATCAAAGGGCTGTACCAGTACCACAGCAGCACTAAAAATACCACAAGTAGAGCCACAAAACCGATCCAAGCACCCCGGCTGTCCGTGTAGCGCAAACACGCGCAATTCACCACCAGCATCGTCAGCGCTAAAACTTTTGTTCCCCATCCTTTCCACACAAAAAGCGCGGCGGCACTCAATGCAATGGCCGGCAGTAAATAGGAACCAAGCAAGTTAGGGTTTCCCAGAAAACTGTAAACTCGCGTCACATTGGCTTGAGTAGAAGTCGGATCGTTCCAAGTAGCTAGTGGCGGCACTTTATCAATCCACTGCCGCACGCCGTAGAAACTGACAATTAAAGAGACGTTCAAAAATACGGCAATTAACCACGATCGCCAACGGGGCGATCGCAATATCCGAGCCATCAGCGCAAAAAACAGCAAATACAGCGTTAGCTTGCTCCAACCAGTAGCAGCGGCGACTTTCACCGGCGACATCGCCGTTGCGACAGTGGCTATGCCCCAGTACAGCAGAACCAGCAAATGAATCGGCGTCAAGGGGATCTCGCGATCGTCGGAAACAGTCAGCAGCACCCAAAAGGCAGCGCTAGCCGCCATCAACACCCCCACCAAGGCATTGTTTACAAACGGCGCCAAACCGAAAGTCAAGGCCAGCAAAACAAAACCCAAGGGTTCTGCCCACTGCATCAGCCAGCTACTCTGCCTCCAACTGCGTAAAGAGCCGATCGCCAAATTGAATAAATAACTTCTACTTTGCCACTGAGAGAGCGGCAAATTTGCCAGAGTTAACTGTTGCCAAACTGAATTCATTTTTAGATTGATTATTGGTAATTGGGAATTGGGAATTGAGTCGAAAAGCATCGACAATTGGTAGTAACTCCCATCTTGCAGCATTCTCGCTTAAGGCTCTTCGGGTCTGCTCCACCAAGAATAAATTTCTTGTGGGCGGGGCACGCGATCCCGCGCATAAAAGCCTTATTGAGAATGGTGCAACATCTCAGTATTAATTAACAAATGACTTGTTTCTTCTTCCTTCTTCTTTCCATCCGTTACATCCGTTAGAAAATCCGTTGCCGAACTTCCTTCTTCCTTCTTTAGCCTTCCAACAATTCCGTAGCATTTGTGCAGGGCAGCCAGAGCACGTAGCGATATCCAGATTCCGGGGCTCCTTGAATCGAGAGTTGGCCGCCTTGAATTTCCACCAATTGGCAGCAAAGCAGCAGCCCCAAGCGTTCCCGCGCCCCGTAACCAGCTAAGACCGGTGCGGTATCCTCTGCATTCTGTGCCACCAAAGCCGCCAACTCAGAAAACGCCAGCGTTAATCGCTGCGAACCCTGTGTCGGGAGTTGCGGTTCTCCGGGAGAATCGGTTTCGGAGTTCGATGGCGAACCGCTACCAGATCCGGCTTTCAACAAGTAGTCGGTGTAGAGTTTAGCATGGGGCAAACTTTCCCCTAACCAAGGATGAAAAACCCAAACTCCGATGTTGATACCGTCTTCTTTCCGAGAAACGTGGACTCGAATCACGCTGCCTGCCCCAGCAGATTGAATAATGCTAAAAATTAAGTGGTGCAGCATTTGCTGAACCTTATCTTTATCTACCAACCAGATGCGCGACCCGGGCCCCATCGACAAATTAATTTCTTGCTCTCGTCTACTTGCCGCCGACGACAGGATTGTCACCACCTGCTGACACAAAGTTTCTATATCGACTGCGGTTCGCTTCAAGGTGAAAGCGGAATCGTCTAGTTCTGCCAGTTCCAAAATTTCTTCAACTAGCGATCGCAAAGAGCGGCTGCTGTCTTGGATCACGTCAATATATTCTTTTTGCTTGCTCGTTAAGGGGCCATAAATTTCTTGTTTCAACACGCTTGCCATGCCGAGGACAGAAGTGAGCGGTGTGAGCAATTCCTGCGCTAAATTATTCAGCAGTTTTACTTTAATTGAGTTAGTAGACAAATCGATAGGTTTGTTAGTCATCGCTAATTTTTATTGGTTCATTGTCGAGCGAGCGTTTGCGGTTCATTAGACCTATTTCAAAAGTCTATAACAATCTGTTTATAATTCACCACAAAAAAAGGTAGTGAAGAAAAATATATATTCCTTCTTCCCTAGAAGCTCTTCCTTATCTGAGTAGTTAAGATTTAATCATTGCTTCTAAAGCTGATTGCAAGTCTTGAGTGAGTTCGGCAACTGCTAACCTGCGACTGGTTTGATATCGATCGCAACGATCGCTGACTGATATGGGTTCGCCCACGGTCATTTGTACCTGCTGTTTGCCCAACTTCGGTCTGCCGAAAGGATTTCCCCCTTTGATGCGAGCCAGTACGTCCCATAGCAGTAAAGTTGTTTCTGCCAAACGTTCTGCTGTAAGTTGTTCTGCGACGTACCTGCCCGTGACGGAGACGAAACTTTCTACAAGTCTCATGTGCCACATCCGAAGACTTGCTTCTTCAGCGAGGCGATCGGCTAATCCTCTTTCTAAGGGAGAAAGTGCTGCAATATCTTTGATATCTTCTCGATAAATATACTCCCAGCCTGCTTGTTCCACACGGCGGCAGCGGTCTATTAAACTGCCTTTGGGCTTTAAGTTAAAATATTCTTCTGCTACTTGCAAACCCACGTCTAACAGGGCTTTCAGTCGAGCCATCATTACTTCATTTCCAGAATCATTTCCAGTTCTTTCTGGTAGCGATAATGATGATAAAATAGATGTTGCAGGTTGTAAACTTTTATGATAAAAACGGCTGTAAAACTCTTCCATTACTGCTAGTAAATGACCGCCCAGTCGAATCAGGCGCAGATATTGGAATTTGTGATTGTGGTTTTCGGAATCGGGATTGGCAGTCTCTAAATTAGCGATTTCGGTACGTTCTAAGGGTGGCAGTCCGCAATCAATTTCTAATTGAGTTAAAAGTTTTTCTAGGGGTTGCCAAGGTGGATTGACATAGCGGTATTGAATGCCGATCGGCACAATTAAAACTTTTTCAGTGCGTCCGGCTTTCAGCAAATCTTCAACGCACCAGAAGCCCATTTGAGCAATTCCCGGTTCGAGGGGACTGACTATTTCATTGTGACCGTTGGTAGCGCCTTCTGGGGCGGCGGCGATCGGGAATTGGCTGTTGGCAAATAAATTGCGGGCAGATCGCAATCCGACGCGATCGATCTTCCCGCGAACAATCGGAGTGCCACCGAGTTGGGAATACAACCAGCCGACGCCCGCACCGGCCCAGAGGGGAATGCCGCGATCGTAGATAAAGTGGGAATGTACCGGGAATTGCAGGGGAATGCCTTTGGCGCGCGCTGCCTGGGGAACGAGTTTCCAAATTAGTTGTCCCAAACAGTAGGGATCGTCTGAGTTGGGGTGGCGGAAGGCTAGCAAGAAGCGAACTTTCTGATTTTGAAATTGGTGGAATAGTTCGGCGAGGGTTTCGACGTTTTCGGCTTGAACCTGGCTGATACTCGTCCGAAATCGCAGCCACCAGGGGAATATTTGCTTACAACCTTGCATCACTAGAGGGTTGTAGGCTGGGGGTATGAATTCCAGCGGCGGCTGAACTTGGCTAATTGAATTGGGCATTTGGGGATTTTAAATTTTAAATTTTAGATTTTAGATTACTAGGTTGGGGTAAAGACTGCCAATTTTTAGAATGGTGAAGTTTTTTTATTAACCGCAGAGGACACGGAGGAAGAGAGGAGATAGCAAAGCGTGTCAATTTAACGTCAAAAGTATTACCCGTCTTGGATCGGATATGATGTCGAGTCGATCGACCCCAATATTTTGGTCGGGGCGGATTTACGGGATGCCTGGCTTATATTACAGATCGGGGGTGAACTAGCCCTGACAAGAATTACGATTATTTTACAGGACTAGATATGAAACCATGATCTTTTTTACCCCCCTGTCCTTGACAAGGGGGATGCGAGGGGGTCAGAAACTCGATTAAAAACGAGATTTATCCTCAGTTTCCGCCTTCAACACAAATTTTTGCCATCCAAAATCAAAAATCAAAAATCCTATTGTGCGGCTTCAAATATCATTTCCTGGAAGTTAATGACATCCGATCGCGGATCGCAGTGGGTGACTTTGACTTCTAGCCGATCGCCTATTTCGACCGATCGACCAAATCGCATTGCTAATTCTAAACCCAATTCTTCCAATAAAATTAATCCAAGATTGCTGTCTTCCCTCAACCAGCGCAGCATTAAAGCTTCCCAAACTTCGTCTGGGTTGCGCCGCAAATATTCCAATCCCCAATAGCGGTTAGTTTGGCGTTCGACAGTGGATGCTTCTTTAACTGCGGTACCGAGACACATCACAATGTCCTGTATTTCTTCAGCGGAAAAAGGCAGCGGTTCGCCCTGCAGGTGGGCTTTGATTTGGAAGTGCGTCAGCAAGTCGGTATAGCGGCGGATCGGGGAAGTAACTTGAGTGTATAGTTCCAAACCCAAGCCGGCGTGGCGTCCGGGGGTGAGCCCCATTTCGCTGCGGGGCATACACCGGCGCACGGCGCAAGCGCGGGCGGGGCCTGCAGGTACGGCCAGCAGTTCTTCATCGGGAGGTAGTTCTGGCTGTGGCTGATAGCGGTAGGGTATGGGCAGGCTATGAGCTTGACCGTAGCGGGCCGCTAGTTCGCCGGCTAAAATCATCATTTCGGCTACTAGCATCCGGGCTGTGGAGTCGTCGATGACGTGAATTTTGATGTCGTCGCCGTTGACTTTGATGACGGATTCGGGCATGAAAATGCTGATTGCGCCTTGGGCTTCCCGCCATTTTTGCCGCAGTTTTGCTGCAGAGGCGATCGCTGCTATTTCCGGTTCTGCTTCGATTCCCAACTCCAGCATTTCGTCTACGTCATCGTAGGTCAAGCGGTAGGTGGGTTTTATGGTGCTGATGTGGATGCTGTAATCTTGAGCCGCGCCGATTTCGTCTAAGGTGACGCTGAAGCTGAGCGCGCTGCACTCTTGGCCTTGAATTAAACTCATTGGCCCGGTTGCCAAAGCTGGGGGAAACATGGGAATCATTCCCGTTGGCAGATAAACCGTAGTGGTGCGCTTTCTGGCTTCGAGGTCGAGTTCGTCTCCGGGGGAAAGCAAGCGGGTGGGATCGGCGATGTGTATCCAGATCCGCTGCTGGCCGTTTTCGAGGAATTCTAAGCTGAGGCCGTCGTCGATTTCGGTGGTGCTTTCGTCGTCGATCGTGTAAACCTTGAGGTGAGTTAAATCGAGACGATTTGTGTCGGAGTCGGTTGGGGGAGTTTCTAGGCAGCGTTGGGCCACTTCTAATACCTTTGCGGAGAATTGTAGGGGAATTTGGCTGCGCCGCAAAAACAGGTTTTCGTGGGTACTCCAGAGGCCGAGATCGACTAGGAGGCCAAATGCTGCTTCGGGGTTTTCGGACCGTTGTAAGCTAGCTAAAGTTTCTAAGGCTGGGGTGCGGTGCGTGGCTTCTTCTCCGAGGAGGGCAAAGCGTTCTAGGGCGTCGAGGCGAGTTCGATCGCTATTTTCCCAATCTACATTTTCCCCTGCCAGCCGCTGTTTGACTCGATCCCAAAATCCTTGGGATTCTTGGTGTCGCTGCTGTTCTACTTCTTGCTGGTGTTTGATTTCGGCTACTTGGGCTGCCGGTCGCGGTTCGTAGCGATCGCCCTTTTGTTTGAAATACAGTTTGTCTGTTGATAGCAAACAGTAAGCCGCGTAACACTGGGCCGGACTGCGTTCCGAAAATAGCAGCATTGCCAGGGCTTCGGGATCTGTCGTTTCTCCGTCGCCGACTAAAAGTTCCCAAGCTACTTCCAAACTCGACGGATCTGAGTAGGCTTCTACTTCTTTGAGAAATTTGGGAATATCGGAGGGTTTGTATGTTTCTCCGACTACTTCGTAGGTGATTTGTTTGGGCGGTATGCTGTGCGGTTGACCGTTTTCGTCTACCACGACCCAGTTTTTCTTGCCGTCGGGGCGATCGGCAACTGCCAGACGGCGGTCGCCGTGCACTCTAAATTCTACTAACGTTCCCTTCTCCACTTGCCAGCTTTATATTTGAGATTTTGGATTTTTACAGTAGCCACTTATCGAGTTTCGAGCTTGCGATTTTAGATTTTGGATATTGGCAATTTTTTGGGTCAATTGTGAAAGTTAAAATCTAAAAAGTTGTTTTTTCTTCTTGCTTTTTTTTAACTTCTGACTTGTGATTAAGACTTGCGCTGCGGCTACTCTTAACCCTTTTTCGCGATTATTTCGCTGCATTCTTGCTGCACTATTAATGACAGAAAGACGTTGTTTTTGCGCAAGTCTTATTCCCAGTCCAAAATCTAAAACCCAAAATCCCAAATCCTGTTAACCTTCTTGGTTTACGAAGGGCATCAAAGCTACAATTCTTGCTCTTTTGATGCTTCTGGTCAGGTCGCGCTGCTGTTTAGCCGTCAAACCGGTAATCCGGCGGGGCAAAATTTTACCGCGTTCTGTGACGTATTTTTTGAGCAAATCGACATCTTTGTAGTCGATCGGGTCTCCTGGTTTGATGGGCGAAACGCGCCGGCGAAAGTAAGTCATGGTTTGTTGTTTGTTGACTGTTGTTTGTTGACTGTTGATTGTGAGTTTTTAGTTATTAGCCGTTAGTTGCTAGCCGTCATGAAAGCATTGGTTAGTTATTTGCTTTTCGCGGATCAATATCAATTGCCAACAACTGATGAATGATGACTAAGGACTAATGACTAATCACTACTTGATCTCTTTGTGGGCCGTGTGCTGGTTGCAGTGGGGGCAGAACTTTTTGAGTTCCAGCCGCGCCGTCGTGTTGCGACGGTTCTTGGTGGTGGTGTACCGAGACACGCCTTTGGAGCGTTTGCTTACGTTTGTACGGCACTCAGTACACTCTAGAGTAATTATGATGCGGACGCCTTTAGCCATAATTCTAAATAAATTTCGACTAATTTAAACACAATTTATTATCTTCTCACATTGCTCTGCACTTGGTCAAGCAATCTTCTAACTTTGATGTCGAGGGAGTAGCCACGGCGGGCTCCGACGACGATCGTCCCGCCGATGCGATCGTGGAAAGCTTGGGGAAACCTTTCGGCGGAGGTGAGGGCAACGCTACAGTCGATCGCCAGGGGCAGGATCAGCAGCAAGACGCCGGCGTTGGTAGATGTGATCCCCCCTATACCTGCGAAGGCTAAGGCGACGCAAATGCCCAGCAATGCTTCGCGCTTGCAGAGTTCTTGCACTCCGGGAGTCCGTTGGAATCTGGTATCGGCAATTTTCATGTCCAAGGCCCAGCGCCCGAGACTTTGACCTTGGTTTTTCCTGACGATGGCTACGCGCAGGATCAGCCACAGCAGGACAAAAAATATCGTTTGGACGATCGCATTAGTGCCCAGAAGCAAACTGGGCAGCCAAACTGCAATTCCGTCGATGCAGAGAGCCGCGGCGCGGCGGCCGACGGATACTTTGGGAAGGAGAGGAACTAGGTCGGAACTCATAGGCAAAAAGGTCGATCGCCACTAGCTACTTTTTTATCTTAAGCGGTGGATCAATCGATCGGCATCAATGGCGCGTAACTCAACTTCCAAGCCAACCGTTAATTATTCAAGCTGAAAATGGATTTTCGCCAATTCCCAACTGCTTTTTCGAGTTTTCCACCTCTTCCCAAAGTTTTTGTATTTGAGTAAATGCCTGTTCCACAGAGATTTTACCGTTAGATGTCAAGGAACTGATGTAACCCACTCGCTGGGAAAACTCTTGTAAATTCGCATTAAATACCAAATTTTCTGGCTTTACTTCACCGTAATAGCGATTTTGAGGATATAAAAAGTTTGAATTTGCTACCATTGCTTTAACCTCGCATGAAAAGTTGTTCTCTGAACTAATCAATAATATTATAAACCGCGGTTACCTGCTAAAGTTGTGCTGTAAGTAGCAGAAATCATGTGACATTGGGCGAACTTTTTTGTGATGGTAATTACACGGAGAGATCTGGGCTACAAAAACCTCAGTGATTTCACCTGTACAATTTACGCAGTCGGGGTCAACAACCCGGTTTATACCTTAAGGCTTATAACTTCGGATTTGGCGTCACAACCAGGTTTTTGTTAGTCCAGGACGGAGCTATTGAAATAAGTGACAAAAAAAACAAAAATGGATAATATTATTGCATACATCAATAGTTTGATTTTTAGTAGGAATCTGCGTAATGTCTCCCAATGCGCGTCAAGCGAAGCTATCCCGAAGGGAATCGCCCCGTCCCAAACCCCAACTGAGCCAAGTTTTAATTAGAGTTGCCATCGCCGTAATTGCTGCTGTTATCGCCTTCAACCTTCCTCACTCTTTAATTCCAGTGTTTCAAGAATCCGTATCCCAAGCAACGCCGGCACCAGAAATCCAGAACTTGCTCGCCGGCAAGCGCAAAATTGTGATAGTGGGCGACAGCATCACCGAGGCCGGAAAATACCCCGGCGGTTACGTTTGGCTGCTGCAACGCTATCTGAATGCCCTTTATCCCGATCGCCAAATCGAAATCGTCAACGCCGGAATCGGCGGTAACAAGTCAACTGATATGCAAGCGCGCTTCCAGAAAGATGCGATCGACCAAAAGCCAGGTTTAGTGATGATTAATGTCGGAGTCAACGACGTTTGGAACGCTTTCTTCGACTTCCCAAACAATCAGTTTTATCC
>NZ_JAUBQR010000133.1:0-4132 GCF_036701385.1 Microcoleus sp. Pol12B4
TAGCCCATCCTATAATTACAGGATTTAAACTCTGGATTAAATCTGATTGAGATTTGGCTTTGTGGGTGTCTATTACTCTTGCGATTTCTTTGAGGTGTATCTTGACTTTTTCCGGGCTTGGGGTGATGACTGTGCTGAAACCCAGTAGTTTACCTTGGGGGTTTTTCCCGCTAGTATATTTGCCAGATGGATATTGCCTGACTTTAAACCCCAGGAAATCAAATCCTGGAGACTGTCCATCATGGCTGCTCATTGTGTGAGCTATCCTTGTTTTACTGGATTTTAGCTCCAAACCCATGCCTTTTAACCATTCAGAGATTATCTCTTTACACTTTTGAACAACGGTTAAATCTTCGTGGAGAATTACGAAGTCATCGGCGTATCTTATTAAGGATATGCTTTTACATTTCTGTTGCCAGCTTATTTGTCCTTTTCCTGTTGACTTTTTGATGTCCAAGGTTTTGGCAAATTCCTTAATTTGATGTTCCATCCCGTGGAGAGCTATATTAGCCAGTAGTGGAGAAATGACTCCACCCTGTGGTGTACCCTCAAGTGTTGGAAACAACTGCTGTCCGTCCATCACCCCCGCTCGGAGCCATGCCCTGATTTGGCGGCGTAAAAGCGGGAATGTATTTAATTTTTTAAGCAGTGCTTCATGGTCGATTTTGTCGAAGCATTTGGCGATGTCGGCATCTAGCACGTATTTTTGCTTATACCTAATCGCATTAAATATTGCCCCGATAGCATCTTGGCACGAGCGCCCAGGTCTGAACCCATATTGATTCGGTTCAAATCGCGCTTCCCATTCTGGTTCTAGTGCCAGTTTAACAAGCGCCTGCAATGCCCGGTCTTTCATTGTTGGGATTCCTAAAGGTCGCTTCTCTTCTGTACCAGGCTTGGGAATCCATACTCGCCTGGTTGGGCTGACCTTTGAACTCAGGTTTATATTACCTATTAGGTCAAGGCGTTGCTTTGGGGTTAGTGATTTAACACCATCCACACCTGCCGTCTTTTTTCCTTTGTTATCCTGAGTAACCCTACGAACCGCTAAGCATTTTGCAGCCCAGGACTTCATCAACAACTTTTGAAGTCTGCGAAGTGTCTTAATATCACCACGATTGGCGGCTTGATAGATTCTTTTCTGCAACTTGAACACTACTCTTTCCAGCTTTCGCCAAGGAGTCTTGTTCCATTCATACATCGGTTTTACCGTGCTCATGACTTTTTCATTGCTACTGGAGACTCTATCTTCCGAGACACAGTGGGTCTGTCTGCATATCTCCCTCGTTACAAGGGAGCTTTCGCTTTTGACCCAATCTCTACTTGCCGTTGCATACGGTTAGCACCTACTCTGAAAATCGACTTTTACAGAGAGCAAACGGTAGGTTATTTCGTTCCTGTTTGTCTTTGTTTAGAGTTCTTAGGGTGGTACTTTCCACCGGGTTTATTACAGAGTGCTTAGTTGGTCAAGCAACGAATTGCCAACCCTGTGGTAAATTGAAGGTGAAGTCCCTTTATTACCAATCCTTGCCCTTTTGGGACTCCCAGCGTATCAACCTGTTTCGCTGGTTATCTATCACGATGGTTCGGATGTACCTTTGCTTTCGCTACCCATAAACTCCTGCTCGGCGGGGTTCTAGAATAGGTTTTCCAGTTACCGCCTTTTCACCCCGCTTTACGGATTGATGGCTAATCGCTACCGCAGGGGTGATGCTTTCACCGCAGCACCAGCGGGATGGGACTTGAACAGTGTTCTCACCCACAAGACGAACAAGTTGTCATCTAACAAGGGATTAAAGTGCGAACTCAATCCATATTGGATTACCTTATTAGAGCCTGAATTCCCCCCATCTCTAGGTTTCTTCAGAACGAAACGCACCGCCACTTTAGAAGAATGTCACTCAAATGCGATTCTCCATCGCGCGGCGATTTGGATTAGGGACAATAACTCGGCATTTAAGTGTTCCTAATCAAACGTCAAATGCGATCGCGCTTTCTTATCCCAGATTTCTTTAAGAAGTCCGGGATTTGGGGATAATGATAGAAGAAAAAAAATTCCAATCCGCAATCAAAAATCTACTCATAGATGTAAATCTATGTCTGAAAGTTCCTTTGATAAAACTAATTTGGGTTGGCAATTAGGACAGTCGCAACAGCGATTGCAGGAGAGGTGGGAACTAAAAACTGCCCAAAATATACCGAATGTCAAATTGCCATCTTGGTTTGATTCCTCGATATTGGGTGCGATCGCTAAAGCCACCTTTTGGTTAATTTTAGCATTGCTCGCAGTCTGGGCGAGTTGGCAGATTTAGCAACTGTTACTTTTTTACATTCATAATTTTAAAAAGAAAAATCAAACAACTGATGGAAGTGCGAAAAAAACAATTAAAGATTTGTCAGTAGCAGAGTGGTTGTTGCGATCGCAAAAGTTGCAGCAACAAGGGAAATACCGCCAAGCTTGCCGCTGTCTTTACATGGCGGTTGCAGCGGTTAAATGATGCGGGAACCGCGATTCACCAACCCAGTCGCACTGATGGCGAATATTTGCAATTAATCCAGCAATTACCCCAGCCAGCGCCTTACGAAACTTTGATAAAAATACATCAGCAACTATATTTTGGGAATAGGGAAACTTCCGCCTCAACCTTTGAAGAGTGTCAGCAAGCTTATCAACAAATTAAGGATTAAGTCGGTAAACGCAAAAAAACAATAATATCCAATCGATAATTCTAGGGGCAGGTTTTACAAAAAATTATTGCCAAAAACCGACCATCTCAAAAACCCCTACCCAATGGCAAATCGCCATCTAATTCTTTCCATATACAAGGGTTTAAGGTCGTACTCGAATAACGCGCGCAGCATCTAAGAGTACGACCTTGAAATGGTTCTATCAGACCGAAGTAGCAAATGGGTTGAAAGCCACGAAACTAGCACCAGCAAGGGGATTCGGGTCGAGACCGCCCACAATCGGCCCTGTGGGTGAATTCCATTAGTTGTCGGTGCCAGCGACTGTCACACAGCGAAGATTTTACCCGCGTACCTCGCTTTCTTGAAAAAAGCTGTAGTGAGGAATCAGACTGATAAAAAGCATTTAACTACTTGCGGGACATATTAGTAGAGCAAGGATTCCTCGCCCTACTAACAGCCTTAGATGAGAGTGATACTTGTTGCCGCTGTACTGCCGAAACTGTAGCCCGCAGTGGGGTTAGCAAGACCTAAGCGCACAATCCCATTATTGGTACTAAATGGGTTGTCTTGAATAGTAAAGGTTTGGCTGAGTTGGCCGTTGGCGAAGGACAACGTGCCGCCAGTGGGGCCGCCCGGGTTAAGCAGGTAGTCGGTACCATATACAGGTGCAGGGCCGGCGCCTGGAGTACCCGCCAGAATAATATAATCAATCGATGCTGCACCTAAGCCGGTTGAGCGGGTAACTGTAACCGTTGTGTTGCCCCCCTGAGTGGCGATCGAGCCGTAATTAGACGCACTATACTGGAAGATATTGCCAGATGCACTGCTGCTACCGTCAATAATGTCTAGTCTTGCTGTTGACGGAGTGCCGACGGGGCCGTTGTTGAGATATAGGTTAACACTCTCAGTCATTTCAGGCACAGTATCAGCATTGACAAAGATGTTGAACGTCGTGGAAGTTACCCCAGGGCCAAAGTTGAGTACACCAGCAGTAGACGCATAATCAGCCGCAGTTCCTCCAGTTGATAGGGCGGTGCCGTCAAGAGTACTGTAGCTAATGGTTCCGGCAGCCGTATTGGGGCCGATGCGATTGACTGTCACCGTAGCAAAGCCAGATGATTCCGGAGTGGTGAAAGTAGCCGCACTAAAAACAAACTGGGTTGCTGTTGATGTTGCTGGAGTTGGGGTCGGAGTTGGGGTCGTCCCAGTTGGCGGCACATCACTAATCGTCAAAATTGACGGACTACTGCCGATATTGCCACCGAAGAGCACCAAATTCACGCTTTCCGGCGATGATTCCACATTTAAATCAGTCAAAGCCGTCACGGTGAAACTAGCGGTAGTTTGCCCCGCAGCAAAACTCAACACCCCTGTCGCGCTAGTGTAATCCGCTGCTGTGCCTGCTGAACTTGCCGAACCGTCAAGAGTCTGGTAGTTAATCGAT
>NZ_JAUBQR010000133.1:4232-19002 GCF_036701385.1 Microcoleus sp. Pol12B4
TTCGGCCACCGTGTAATTTGGTTGGGCGAACTGGAAGATACTTGGAGACGTAGGTGTCGGCGTCGGAGTTGGCGTCGTCCCAGTTGGTGGCACATCACTAATCGTCAAAATTGACGGACTACTGCCGACATTGCCACCGAAGAGCACCAAATTCACCGTTTCCGGCGATGATTCCACATTTAAATCAGTCAAAGCCGTCACGGTGAAACTAGCGGTAGTTACCCCCGCAGCAAAATTCAACGCCCCTGTCGCGCTAGTGTAATCCGCTGCTGTGCCTGCTGAACTTGCCGAACCGTCAAGAGTCTGGTAGTTAATCGATGCAGCCTCCGTGCCACCGGTGCGAGTAACGTTAATCGTCGCCACGCCGCCTTCGGCCACCGTGTAATTTGGTTGGGCGAACTGGAAGATACTTGGAGACGTAGGTGTCGGCGTCGGAGTTGGCGTCGGAGTCGGCGTCGGAGTTGGCGTCACATCAATGCCTTGATATTGAATACTCCGCACTAGGTAGTCGGAACTATCGTTTTTGAAGGAGGTAGCGAGGTAGGCAGCGGTGGGGTTCGCGTAGGCTGTGGCGGAGAACCGCAGTTCGTCAAAAGTAACGCCGGTGAGAGAGTCTCCTACTATCTGCAATGTGAAATTGCCATCGGTACGATCGCCAGTGAAAGTCACTCCATCTGAAGACACACCGAGCGGTTTTGGAGTGGCAGGAGCGCTGAGGCGAGTGATCGTAAAATTGCTGGCCGATACCCGCGCCCCATCCTTAAAGAGTTGCAGCGAACCAACTTCATCGCCTTGATCGTCGGCTGTAGTAGAACTTGATTTGGGAAATAATCCACTGAGGTCGATCGTGGCGCTAGTGATATCTTTATTATCTGCCCATTTCACCTTCAGCACCTGAGATAGATTGGTGTTGGGGTCAAAGTTGATTTCCGCCCGACTTTTAGTGGCGTCGGTAAACCAACCACTATAAGAGCCGTAGACACCAATACCACCGGGACTGCCGTAGCTCAACCCGCTTTTAGAGTCGTTCGTTGCTAACGTGAGGTTGCTGATGGGAGCAGGGTTAGTGTAGTTCGTTTCAAAGCCATCAAAAGCTATCCCAGACAGTTGGATGCCTTGATTCTGGGCGGCATTCGGCCATTGTGCAATTAGCTCACTGACACTGCTGTAATTAGTGGTTGTACCCAAAGAACCATTGAATGAAGTAGCCATAGCTTGTCCTTTGATGATGAGTAATTAATGATTAGAAGTGACTGAAAACCAGAGATTGGGCTTTCTTGTAGCGATCGGTCACTGCAAGAAAAATTTCCTCATACGTGCAGGGAAATCAAGTAAAAATGCTTGCCCAATCAGCATCTGAAGGTATTATTGCCCCTGATAAAATGTTGAGTGTAAATAATTACACCTACTTACACCTATTTACATAGGAATGTTTAACTTTCATCATCAATAGGTTTTATCCGGAAAAAGTGCGAGCTTTTTTTCAGCCCTATAAAAAGCGGGTTTTCCACATCTGTAGAGGAGAGCTGAAATCCCACATTCCGGGCCCCCAAGAGGCAGCGTTCACTGCTTCAGCGGACAAAAATGAATCAGCCGAGACAATTATGAGTAAAAATACTCATAATTTTATATGTCTAAGTATAGCCAAGTTGAGAATTCCTGAAAATTGAGGTTCGGGCGTAAGTTAAATCTGATTCCCTTAAAAATGCGATCGCTAAAAAACCAAGTTTATTGGTGATCCTTCATGTGATTGACGATCGCTAAAAGATGTCAAATGGGTTCTATACTACTGCCAGAGTGACAAAATAAGGTTAATCGGACTAAAGCAGGAATTATGCACTTATCCCCCTCCGATTTGTCAGCGGCAACTCTACAATAAACTCAGTTCCTTCGCCAACCTGACTGACGCAACTCAGCTTGCCACCGTGAGCTTGAACAATTACCTGATAGCAGACTGAAAGTCCTAAACCAGTACCTTTACCCACAGGTTTAGTAGTAAAAAATGGGTCAAAAATCTTGTCTTGAATTTCTGTAGGGATGCCAGTGCCCGTGTCACGGACAGAGATTGTTACCCAGTCCGGATCGCTTTGCCAACTGCGGATGGTTAATTCCCCCGGTTTGCTTGTTGACTGGAGCGCATCTAAAGCATTGTCAATCAAATTATAAAATACTTGGTTGATTTGACTGGCATGACATTGGACGGGCGGCAAACTGCCGTATTGCTTGTCTATTTTGATATGGGTTTTTAGCTTATTTTGCAGCATCAAGAAACTGCTTTCTAAACCTTCATTCAAATCTACTGGTTTTAATTCAGCGTGGTCTAAACGAGAAAAACTTCGCAGGGTCATCACGATCGAGCGAATCCTCCCGCTTCCTTCCCGCATTGAATTAAGCAGTTTACCAAAGTCTTCTCGAATGTAATCGAGTTCTAGTTCTTCATTGATTCTGACAATTGCCTCCGCTGCTTCCGGGCAGGCATTCCCGGCCAGTTCTAGAGCTTCGTTTAAGGCTTTAAAATATTCTTGAGCATGAAACAAGTTAGCGTGGATGAAATTGTTGGCGTTGTTAATTTCGTGAGCAATTCCCGCTACCATTTGCCCCAAACCTGACATTTTTTCGCTTTGAATCAATTGCTGCTGCGCCGATCGCAATTCTTCTAACGCAGCCTGCAATTGCTGGGTTTGAGCTTGAGATTTGACCGCAGCTTCTCGGACTTTGCTGTAAAGTTCTGCTTGCTGAATGGCGATCGCCATTTGGTTGGCTATCTGGGATAGCAACTCCATTTCTTGTCGCTCCCAATTGCGGGTATCCCGGCACTCGTGAGCAATAAGCAAACCCCACAGCCTACCGGGAAATTTAGGATTATAGTTTCCGGCTGTTTCGGGGGAACTTTCTTCAGTTCTCGATGTAACAATCGGCACGATCAGATTAGCTTTTACCTGCAAACGGTCTAAGAAATCTACGTGACAAGGCTCTAAACCAGCATTAAAAATATCATTAATGGCTTTGACTCGTCCTTGCTGGTAAAGATCCGCGTAATCTCCCCGGAAACACTTATCCGCCCCCATATCCCCTAAAATTGAAGGCCAAGGGATGACCATATCTTCAACAACAACTTTTCCTTGCCAGTTGTCTTGAAACTGATAGATGATTACTCGATCGCACTGCAACATTTGGCGAACTTCTCTCACCGCTGTTTGTAGGATCGTTTCCAGATCTAGGGTACTGCGAATTTGGTTGCCGATCAGCCGCAGCAGCGATTCTCGTTCGGCTTGGCGCCTGGTTTTGCTATAGAGTTTGGCTTGATTGATCGCGATCGCCAATTGCGATGCTACGCCTTCTAAAAGCTGCCGTTCCCAATCAGTCCATTCCCGTTCGCGATCGCACTGATGCAAGCCAATTATGCCATTCACTTGACCTTGATAGCGAGTAGCTACTGCCAGCATTGACTTAATCTCCAAAGCTTCGGCAATTTTTCGGGTTTGTGGATTCAATCCCGGAAAATCGATAAACTTCGTCACTGCTAGCGACTCTTGCTGAGACACGACGGCCGCCAAATGCGGGTTGTCAGTCATCGGTACTTTCATACCAAGTTGAATCGGATAGTCCCCCGCGTTGTACTCTCCGCGCGTGACTAAAGTTTTTTCTGTATTTGATTCTTTGACTAAAATGCTCACGCGACTGCACTCTAACGCTTGCCCCAGCAATCGGCAGGCCGATGTCAAAATTTCTTCTATGTCAAGTGTACTGCGAATTTCGTTATTAATTTGGTTCAGCAAGTTTGATAACTGAACTTGCTGCTGCATCTGCACGATTAGGGTTTTTTGTTGGTCTACTTCCGGCAGCGAAAGACTTTCTTGCTGCCTCCAGTTTTCAGATTCAGGCAACCGCGAAGTTACTCTCTGCCAGGGGTTTTCGTGTTCTTGTATTTTTAAAGACATATTTACTCAAGAGTTCTACAGTATTTTGATTGAGTCGGGTTTTTTACACCTATGCTTACCCCGCCAACAGCCCCATCGCAGCTACCAGGACTTCTGGAATATCTTAAGACATTATAAAGGATGCAGCCTGAGCAAAGCAATTATTTGCTTTACAAATATTTATATTTAGCAAGTATGCGCTCTGAGGCCCACAATACTAACTGGCGCCCGCCATTGAACTTGGTTAGATGTCAAATAGAGTTAGCTTCCCGCTTAACCGAAGAAAATTCATTTAAAATCTATCTTTAGTTCAATGTTTGCGGTTTGCGCGCGCTCGTTCAACATGGAAAACTCAATTCCCGACAATTTTCGTTCGCCACCAAGAACCGACAACCTTATATCTGGATTAATAGGTAAAGACCAGATTAAAATAGCTTTGGCGATCGGCAATTCCCGGCTGCACTGGGGATTATTTGTGGGCAAAACCCTGGAGGAAACATGGGATACAGAGCATCTCAATGCTGATGCTGTTTCCCTGCTCTCCGAGGAGGAAAAGGCAGAATATTTGGTGCAAATAGTAATGAGGTCGATCGAGGAAGTATCTTCTCAAAATCTCCTTTCTCTTCCTGCTACTCCCGCTTTTTCTAGTCCTCACACACTTTCTTTAGTGCCGCTGCCTCTAATTGTGGCCTCAGTAGTTACCCAGCAAACAGCAATTTGGCAGAGTTATCCTAATGTCCGAATTATTACTTTAGACCAGTTGCCGATCGGGGGACTCTATCCTACCCTGGGAATTGACAGAGCTTTGGCTGTACTGGGCGCTGGCAACCAATTGGGTTGGCCAGTTTTACTTATAGATGCTGGTACAGCTTTAACATTTACTGGGGCTGATGTCAATAGGTATTTAGTTGGGGGCGCAATCTTACCAGGTTTGGGTTTGCAGTTATTGTCGCTAGGTAAAAAAACTGCTGCATTACCTTTGATAAGTTTACCACAAAATCTGCCGCACCGTTGGGCGAAAGACACTGCTGGGGCAATTCAAAGCGGAGTTGTGTATGCGACGGTGGCAGGAGTTAGGGATTTTATTGAAGATTGGCGGTGTTTGTTTCCTGATAGCAAAATAGCGGTCACGGGGGGCGATCGCACTATGCTTTTAAAATACCTCACCGCAGCCTTTCCTGATACAGCAACAGGCTTAATTGACGCAGCAGAGGCTATTTTTTGGGGAATTAGCTTATTAATTGTTGACTGTTAACTGTTGACTGTTGACTGTTACCAATTT
Source organism: Microcoleus sp. Pol12B4 (assembly GCF_036701385.1). NCBI lineage: Bacteria > Bacillati > Cyanobacteriota > Cyanophyceae > Oscillatoriales > Microcoleaceae > Microcoleus > Microcoleus sp. Pol12B4. Next base: position 9,435 of record NZ_JAUBQR010000133.1, read on the forward strand.
CCAATTACAAATTACCAATTCCCAATTCACTTAGTAAATTCCCGAATATACTTAGCAACAACATCCGGGACTTCCTGTGGCAAATTGCTTTCCCCCGGACTGACCAATTGCAGTTCGGCATTAGGAGCCATAGCAGTATAGGATTGACACAGAGAGGAGGCTGCGGGAGTATCTTCAGAACCGTGTAACAGCAAAACAGGCGCTTTCAGCAAAGGCAAATTCTCATCAACTAATTCCGCTGTAATTTCAGCCCGCCGCCGCTGAAACAGCAACTGCACGGCAACTGGGGACTGCATCAACTGCTGCCTGAACTTTAGCAGTCCGTCAATCTTTTTTTGGCTACCCAGCAACTTAGCTATTGGATAGATTGATCGCAGCAACCAAAAAGCGAGGGGTGGTTGGCCGATCAGCCAGCTAGCCGTCTGCCACCGTCCCCGCCGATTGCCAACCTTGACACCTTCTGGGGCCAACAACACCAAACCCTGAACTCGATCGGGATATTTGATAGCGTAGCTGGTAGCCACCCAACCACCCAGAGAGTGAGCGATTAAATAAACCTCTCGCAGCTTCAAAGTATCGAGGTATTGGGCGAGACATTCTACTTCCAGGTCGATCGAATAATGAAGATTCGGGCGTTCCGAGTCTCCAAACCCCAGCAAATCCGGTGCGAAGCAATGGTAGTAGGGGCTCAAATGTTCGATCGTCCTCAGCCACTGACTGCTGTCGTGCCAAGAACCGTGCAAAAATACTAAATTCGGGCCTTGACCGACTTCGTGCCAAAAGATTTGCCCTACAGAGAGTTTGACCCGAGAATTGCGTAGCGGTGAGTACATCCGGTTAAATATTTAGTAATAAAAAGATGATTAATTTAATGTTCAGAGATTGTGAATAAAAGTAGGAAAACAGTGAAAATTAATTCCCCAGTTATAACAGAAAACTTTTGAGGGCGAAGTAATTTCCGACTTTTCTCAAATTTGGATGCCCCGCCGATTTACGCCAAAGTTGTCAGGCCTTGAAAATAGTCCTGTAAGTGCTGGTCGTTATCGTGGCTGAGGGCACCCTCCGGCAGCGATGCGGGCAAGAAAGCCTCAACCTCGCTGACCTCAAGCGTATCCTGAACTTGCATATTGCCCTGCACCTCTGCAGCCACCACGATACAAATCGAGTGCAGGCGAGGGTCTCGATCGGCAGCCGAATAAACACCCACCAAGCGGCGGATTTTGACTAAATCGAGTCCTGTTTCCTCCGCTAATTCCCGGCGCACTGTCGTCGGAATATCCTCTCCCCAGTCCACCATACCTCCCGGCAGTGCCCAGCGACCGTTGTCGCGGCGGCGAATTAACACAATTCGCCCGTCAGGCAATACGGGAATCACCGCAGTACCAGTGACAGGATGTCGAAAAATCAGTCCCAGCACAGTTTGTACAATTTGCCACAATCGACGCATAAACTCAAAAGCTTGTTTAGGAGATAGTAATTTCAGGCCTCCTAGCTTGCAGCTCCGGAGTCTTAATTTTTAATTTTTCATTCACGCCAGAGCTCTGGCAAATCTGCTAGGATCTCCGCCGCGTGAGTTTCTGGTTTGACTTTCCGATAAACCTTTTCAATCCTACCATCTGGGTCGATCGCGAAAGTCGATCGAGTAATTCCCATAAATTCTTTTCCCATAAATTTTTTGAGTCCGTAACAGCCGTAGGCGGTAGCAACTTCGGCGTTTGAGTCGCACAGCAAGGGAAAAGGCAGTTGATATTTAGCTGCAAACTTGGCGTGGGACCCGGCCCCGTCTGTGCTGACACCCAGGACTGAAATATTGCGCGACTCGTACTCTAAGTAAATATCGCGAAAGCCGCAAGCTTCTTTAGTACAGCCTGGGGTATTGTCCCGAGGATAAAAGTAAAGTACAACTCGCCGTCCTCGAAAATCTGCAAGGCTGACGAAATTGCCTTGCGCGTCGGGCAGGCTGAAGACAGGAGCTACGTCACCGGGATTTACAGTCATTTGTCGTATTTTTGTCAATAGTTTATAGAAATCTTCTGGCAGATTGAAAACATTGCGTCCCATCGGGCCCGGATTCCCAGCGACTTTAATCGCTGTGTTCTTTTTTCTGGGTCTTGTACCGGGTGTGCTATGATCGTCATCGGTCTAAAATTGAGTATAACTAGCCAACGTAAAAACTTAACTGGATTAGTTGAGTGCGTAGTCACACCTAACGGTGTTGCGGTTTAGGAAAGCTAAATTTGAAGAAAACCTAACTACATAAAGAGAACTGATCGATTACGGTAGTATGGCATACCGGAATTTACGCTTGGGGAGAAGACACCTATATTTTGGCTGGAGCAATCCTGTCGCCAGTAAGTGACTTCGCTGAACCAAGAATCTCAGTCACCAAGAGTGCACAGAGTGTCAAACTTAAGAATCCCTGGGCGTGAAAGCCCGGGGAATGTCAATGTTTATTAGTGAGGTCAGAATGGCTAAGCGCCGCAATCTCAAGAAAGAGAAGGCACAACGAAATCAAGCATACGCTCGCAAGTTTCGCAAGCGGAGAAATCAAGATATGTTCTCCAACAAGAGAAGACGATTTGACGGCGGCAACGGCGGTGGCATGGGCGCCATGAGTGGCGGCAGAGACAAAGACATGGCTGCTGCTGAAGATTAATTGCTGAGGCTATCTGCCGAACTTAGAACCAGAGTGGAAAACACGATCGTTCTTTCGTAGAGATAGCCAGCCGGAATTTGTCCAATAATTCAACGATGTTTAGGCGAGTCGATCGCGCGCAGCGATAAGTGATTTTCTCACTTGTTCAAACCCGGTACCCCCGTAACTATTGCGAGCCGCCACCACTTGCTGAGGTGCGATCGCGCTGTAAATGTCTGTATCAAAGGCTGGGTGCAAGTCTTTCCACTCCTCAAGTGTCAAATCTTTGAGGAGTTTGCCCCCCGAAAGGCAAGTTTTTACGACTTTGCCGACGAGGTTGTAAGCTTCCCGGAAGGGAACGCCTTTGGCGGCCAAGTAGTCGGCTACGTCGGTAGCGTTAGAAAAGTCTTCCGTAACTGCCGCGGCGAGGCGATCGCCATTAAACTCGATTCCTTCGCGCAACAAAATGGTCATTGCTTCCAAGCAACCCTGTACCGTTCTTACGGTATCAAACAAAGCCTCTTTATCTTCTTGTAAATCTTTGTTGTAGGCCAAAGGAAGTCCCTTCACTACTACCAACAAAGCTTGCAAGTTACCGAACACCCGCCCCGCTTTGCCCCGCACCAACTCCGGCACGTCGGGATTTTTTTTCTGGGGCATGATGCTAGAACCAGTAGCGCAGCTATCTTTGAGCGTAATAAATCCAAATTCGTGAGAAGACCACAAAATCATTTCTTCTGACAAGCGGCTCAGGTGTACCATAATCAAGCTGGCTGCAGCGAGAAATTCGATCGCAAAATCTCGATCGCTCACTCCATCTAAGCTATTAGCATAAACCTTGTCAAACTGCAATAGTTCTGCCGTATAATGTCGGTCAATTGGGAAAGTCGTCCCCGCCAGCGCGCCACAACCCAAAGGCGAAACATTCACCCGCTTGCAGACATCGCCGAGACGTTCCCAATCGCGATCTGTCATTTCAAAATAAGCTAATAGATAATGAGCCAAACTGATCGGCTGAGCGCGCTGCAAATGAGTGTAACCGGGGATTAAAGTTTCCACGTTACGATCGGCAATATCGAGCAAAACCCCTTGAAATTCCCGCAATTGCTCGCGAATTTCGGCGATGCGATCGCGCAAATACAAGCGAGTATCAGTGCCGGCTTGATCGTTGCGCGATCGGGCCGTGTGCAACTTTTTCCCCGCATCCCCCACGATCTCCGTCAGTCGCATCTCTACAGCGAAGTGAACGTCTTCTGCATCAACTCCCGGAACAAAAAGTCCTTGGCGGTATTCGCGGCGGATCTGTTCCAAACCATTAACTAACTGTTCGCCTTCTGCTGCGGAAATAATCCCGGTTTTTGCCAGCATTTTAGCGTGAGCGACAGAACCAGTCAAGTCATACTCAATCAATTCAATATCGAAGCCAATACTAGCATTAAATCGGGCGATCGCCGGGTGCAGCGCCGATTCAAATCTTTGACTCCAAGTTTTTTGTTGTATTGTCATTGCTCAAGCTAAAACTAGATTATATCTCTATTGCAGAAGTCTATAAAAACCGATTTGTAGCAAAGACTTTAGTCTTTCCTCCGGTTTGTAGTCAGCACTTTAGTCTTCCATTTCCTATTCGGCAAGAAAAAACTCAAGTCCTGACTACAAACTTTTTATACATCTTGTGACCCCAAAAAACTGAAGTCTTGACTACAAAGTTGTGAAATTTTTGCTGCATCAGAAAAAAGTTAATTTTGGGCTACAAACCTTTTAAATCCGTTACCGATACCTTCTTCGACAACAACTCTAACGAAAAATCCCTTTAAAGAACCAGCCCACAAAAATACCTATAATAAAAGCTCCTATTTGACCAGTCGAAACAAAATTGTTCCAAGCTTTCTGGAAATTTGTAAAAACTTCGTAACTTTGAGCCAAAACCACCGTCGAACTCAAATGAGATTTCAAAACTAACACGTGAGCCACATCGTTCCAATTAATGGAACTGGTTAATCCAGCAGTAATTTCCGACATTAAATTAATTATCATGGTGATTTTCTCCTGCTAAAGGTGTGACCCTCAGTACAACCAGTGTCATGTCATCTTCGTTACGATTGCCGATGCCAATAAACTGGTGAATACGATCGAACAAATAATCCAAAATTTCTTCAGACTGCTGATAATTTTGACAGGCCCACTGAAAAGCTGAGGTCAAGTTATCCTCATCAAACCGATCGCCCCTTTGATTAGAAGCATCGGTAAATCCGTCTGTGTAATAAATAATAGTATCTCCGGGCTGCAATTGCACTTGAGCTTCTTGGTAATGCGAATCAGCATCCAGCCCAATTAACATTCCCTCCAAAGTATCGAGCTGAAGAATCGTATTAGTTGCAGCTTGCCACAGCAAAGGCGGGTGGTGAGCAGCATTGCTGTAAGACAAAACGCGAGTTTTCGGGTCGTACTCCGAATAAAACAGAGTCACAAAACGGTGGGAATTTTCCAAATCCGCGTGCATAACCCGGTTTAAATGTTGCAAAATTCTCGACGGCGAGTGGCGGTTCAAAACCTCCGCCCGCAGCATACCCCGTGTCATCGTCATCAACAGGCCAGCCGGTACTCCTTTGCCCATCACGTCGCCGATCACAATGCTCCAGCGGCCCTTGTCGATTTTGGACTTGAGATTTTTAATTAGGGATGGGGGGTTTTCCCCCTCATTCTCCTTGCCGATCGGGTCATAGTCAGCGGGAATAAAATCATAATAATCTCCGCCGACTCTGCTAGCAGTTTGGCAGCGGGCGGCCACGTCAACACCGGGAATTTTCGGACAACTGCGGGGTTGCAGTCGCAATTGAATTTCCGCCCCAATTTCTAACTCTCTGTCTAAGCGGTCTTTTTCCGCCAACTTAACAGTAAGTTCGTCTTTGCAAATAGCCACGGCGGTTTGATCCGCCACCAACCGAACTAATTTCTGTCTGCTGGGAGTCCAGAGATATTGCGGATCACTGCTAAAAACATAAAGCCGTCCGCGTTCCAAATTGTTGACTAAAATTGGCGCCCCAAACAAATGAACATCTGGACCCAAATAACGACCGACTTGCAGGTCTAGACTAGAAGTCTGCCCAGAGGTTTCCGAAAACGATCCAGCAGTAGTGCCCGCACCTGCTGTAGCTTGTCTGGTGGCTATTTCCAGCGCTTTTCGCATATCTTGGCACTGCCGTCCTTCCTGACAATGCAACTGCTGGAACCTGACTTGACCGTTGGGTTTGAACAGCACTAAAGCTCCCCCGTCAGCGTCCGTAACGCGAGTCGCCACCAAAGGAACCAACTCCAAAAATTGGTTGAGATTGTTAAAACTTCGCAAGGCAAATCCTAGCGAACCCAACATATCTTGAACGTTGTGCTGATATCGGTGCAAACGCGCCACCAGTTCTTTGAGGGCAAATACTGGCGTCGCGTCGGTGGAATTGCGACCCGGTGGGCGGTCAGCAGGTTGAGGTGAGGGGCGAGGCAAAGGCACAGCAGTCATTTTTAATTTGTGATTGTCGATGTTAGAAGGAGGAATGATTGAGGACTTACGGGCCACTTGAACAGAAACCCGTTTTTTTATCGAGCAAGTAGTTTGGTTCGAGCGAGTAAGTTGGGCACTAGGACATTTGTATCAACTTAAGTCTAAAATTCTTAAGAAATCTCGTTTATAGCTGAGTCTAGATATCCCCTAAATCCACACTGCTTGCTCTACTTGGGTGGGCCCAAGACTGCCGCGGCTCCCCTTAAGAAGAAGGGGGACTTTGACCATCTCCTGTCCCACCCGACTATCGGGGGGCGCCAGGGGGATCGGAAAGAATGTGCTCACAGAGCCGACTGATACTAAATTTGAGCTTAATTTGATACGCTTGCTTTGCCTCGCAGTTTGATCCCAACCCAGTAATAACAGAACGAAGGTATTGTTTCTAGATATTTATTTTTCACTCGATCGCTCGTGGCGATCGGCGCAAGTCCTGCGATGCTAGTTTGAGGTTAATAATTTGAGATTTTGAAGATATGTGTCCGCCTCCAAAAAATGGAAGCGGTTGGCAGATACCTCATCAATCTAAAATCTAAAATCGAGTAGGGCTTCCACAAATTCGTAACTAGAAAACGGACGCAAGTCTTCAATGCTTTCCCCGACTCCAATAAAGCGGATTGGCAGACCAAGCTGCTGCACAACAGCTAGGGCAACACCACCTTTAGCAGAACCGTCGAGTTTTGTCAATACTACTCCGCTTAATTTTGCAGATTCTGCGAACACTTCTGCCTGTCGCAAACCATTTTGACCCAGTGTGGCATCCAAGACCAGTAGAGATTCTACGGTAGCGCCTGGGGCTTTCTTATCTACAATGCGACGGATTTTACTTAATTCGTCCATCAAATTTTTTTTGTTTTGCAGGCGGCCTGCGGTGTCTACGATCAGCAATTCTGTGCCTCGGGCGCTGGCGGCGGCGATCGCATCAAACACGACAGCAGCCGGATCGGTATTTTTCCCTGGGTTGGCAATAATTTCGACGCCGCTGCGGGAACCCCAAACTTTCACCTGTTCGACGGCGGCGGCGCGGAAAGTGTCGGCGGCGGCTATTAGGGTTTTGTAGCCGGATTTTTGGGCAATATGGGCAAGTTTGCCGATCGTCGTAGTTTTGCCCGCACCGTTGACTCCTACGATTAACCAGATGTTAAAAGTGTCTTTTTCCGGAGCAAATGTCAGGCTGTAGGCGGGATTACCGGCGGCGGTTTCGGCACAGGGAGCGTCCAGAATATCGCGCAGGATGCTTTTGAGGTAGGCTAAAGCCTGTTCTGGCGGCAGCACTTCTTGTGTGAGTCTTTCTTGGAGGCGAGTGATAATGATGTCGGTGGCTGCGACTCCGACATCGGCTTGTAGCAGCAAAGTCTCAATTTCCGCTACCGCGTCTTGATTGAGCGGGCCTTGACCGACGATCGCCTTTAGTCGATTAATTAAGCTGCGGCGAGTTCTTTCTAAGCCTTTCCGCAGTTTTTGCAGCCAAGTGATTTCTTCGACGGATACTTGGTCTGGCCGGCGGCCTTGACTGGCTAAGATTTCTGAGGACCACAGGAAGCCTTCGTCAAAGGCGAAACCGGGAATTTCTTCGATAATTGCCGCTCTCTCGGCGGCGGCTGCAATTACTTCTGGTTCTTCAAGGGCTGTTTCTTTGAGGCGTTCGATGCGCTCCATGCGATCGGCCTGAGCTCTGGCCCAAAACGGCAGGGCTTCCGCTGCTTCGCCGTCGGATGCGAGTGATTCGGTTGCTACAACCTCCGTTGCAGGTTCGGCAATTTCTATATTTTCTGCTGTAACTTCTAATTGTTGAGCTATAGGTGCAATGTCGATCGCCCCGGCTGTTGGTTGCAGAGTTTCTGCAATTTCTGCTGGCTTGGCTGCATCAAGTTCCGAAACCTCGGTTGCTTCAACTGTTGCTGGTGCTGCAACTTCCGGAACTTCTGCAACAGTTGGTGCTGTGGGTGCTGGTTCAAGTTCGATCGGCTCCGTTGCTTCAAGTGCCGCGGGTTCTGCAACTTCTGCAACTGTCGCGATTTCTGCTTCGGCTGCTGGAACATCGGGCGCTGCTGTCTCGGAAACTTCTGTTTCGGGTTTTTGCTGTTTTTGAATATTTTTGTAAGCAGCTTTTGCCCAATTGAGATAATCTTCGGCTACAGCAGGAGATCCTTGCTCTGTTGCATCTGTTTGAGGCTCAACCGGTGCGGATTTTGCCGACTCATCTTGCGGCTGTTCAGGGCTTGCCTCTGTTTCTGAAGATTTGCTTTCGCTGTACTGGCGACGAAACCAATTAAATACCATAGGAAATTGGGAATATAGTTATTAGTCCTTAGTTTAGAGCGGATTGCCAATAGCGGATTGCGGATTGCTAATGACACTGGGTAAGGTTCGCGTCCCGGCGTACACCCTCTGGGTAAGATGCCCACCACACACCCGGAGGACTACTGACTAAGGACTAGGGACTAACAACTTCTGCATTGATTTTATCGACTACTCGGCGGAGGACTCCGTTGATGAAGCGATGTCCTTCGTCGCCGCTGTAGCGTTTTGCCAGTTGGACGGCTTCGTTGACGCTGACTTGTTCGGGTAAGCCGAGATATAGCATTTCAGCGATCGCGATTCTCATGATATCTCGATCGATCCGGGCCAACCGTTCTATTTGCCAGTCTACAAGGGCTTCCGAGAGCAATTCATCAATTTGAACACGGTTGGCGCTGACTTTCGTCAGGATTTGCAAAGCATAGGTGCGGACATCTTGCTGGTTGGCTAGCTGGATCAGTTCTGGAAACTCCATTGCTGAACCGAGACGGTTGATGGCGGTTTGGGTGAGTTCGACTGCTTCCCGCACCATTGCTCTAGCACTTTGTATATCGGCGGCACGGATTTCACTGGCAAGCAGTTTGTCGCTACTCCGCTGCACTTCAGATGCTGCTGCTTCTAGGGATTCTTGAACTTCTGTTGTCAGGGTACGGATGGCGGCGAGGAGAACATCTTGCAGTTTCTTGGCTTCTAAGAGTTCTGGATTCGTCGGCAGTTGGCTGATGCCGAGGAGTGCGAGTTCGCGTGCTGTTTCGCGGGCTTTTTTCATAGTTTTTAGATAGGAATGGGGACTTTAGGAATTTGGGAATTTTTGAGATTGCTAGGCGCTGGTTCAGAGCATAGACTTGGACTTTAGCAGAAAAACTCTCAAAAAACCCGCCCTGAGTCACGATTGTTTCTGGGCAGGCTTTGGACAGATATTATCTGTTATTCGGAAAGTAAAGTTGAGAGTTTCAAACCCGCTAACAATGGGGAGCATCTGAGATATTGCACCATTGTCAATAAGCTTTTTATGAACCGGCTTTCGGGCCTGTTCCACAAAGAGTGAATTTTCTTGTGGAACAGGCCGGAAAGCCTGTTCA
>NZ_JAUBQR010000134.1:0-19001 GCF_036701385.1 Microcoleus sp. Pol12B4
GATGGAACGCATCTAAATTTCCCGTTGTTTTGCACTTTGAAATGCCAACCGAGGAAGTCAAACCCATCTGTCGTAGCTGTTAGCTTGGTTTTCTTTTCACTAACTTTCATGCCTCGTTCTGCCAGAAATTCGCTGACTTTATCAAGTATTGCCTTCGCATTATCTTTGGGTTTCAGAATTATTACCATGTCATCCGCATACCGGACTGAATAATGTATTTCCTCAATCCCATTGAGAGCGATATTGGCTAGTAATGGACTTACCACGCCCCCTTGCGGGGTTCCTTGTTCTGGAAATTCTGGATTGACTCCTGATTTTAGACAGCGGAATATTCCGGTCTTGATGCCTTTTGGGGCGATGAGTCGTTCCATTATGCTGGTGTGGCTTATCCTGTCAAAGCATTTTTCGATATCGAGTTCGATAACCCGTTTTTCTATTCCGTTGCTCTGAGAGCGTAGGTTGTCGAACAGAGTTTTCTGCGCGTCATGCGCCGACCTACCTGTTCTAAATCCATAACTCCGGGAGTGGAAAGTTGCTTCGTGCGCTGGCTCTAGCGCGTATTTTGCGAGGCATTGCCACGCTCTATCGGCGATAGTTGGAATCTTGAGGAGGCGGGTACTCCCATCCTTTTTAGGGATTGGTATTGAACGTAACTTCTGATGTTTCCAGTTGTTACTTTTGGTTCTGAGTTCTTCACCCAGGGCAAACCTTTCCTCATATGTGAGTGAGGCTTTTTTATCACTTCCCGCAGTCTTTTTGCCAGCGTTTAGTTGAGTTACTTGACGTATCGCCAACATTCTTGCAGCCCAAGATTTCAGAATTAGCTTTTGAAGGGACTTCGCTTTTGGCTTGTCTCCAACCTGAATCGCTTTGTACACGCGCTTTTGTAGGCGGAGTAAATCACGGCGGAATTTCTTCCACGGTAACGTTTTCCAAGATTCACTAACATTGCTGTTGTGTCTAATCATGCTCTGCTCCAGTTTGTGTATTCTGAACACCTCAGACCAATTACGGTCTGTCCTACCCGAACTAAGGGGATTCCGCTGCTCGTCTAGCCTACTTGGGGTTCGACTTCCCCTAGACCCTTAGTTCGTTTTTATTCGTTCCCTCGGTTAGATTGATTGTTCCTTTAGGTGGAGCCATTTTAACTACTGAATTCCCTGGACTCTTGCCGCTATTAGACACACAGTTCGGCGGGAATAAACTCCAGTAAAGTCGGGATTTTTGGTCTGTGACCCGCTTCGGCATAAGTTACTTTTCTAGGCTCTGTTTCACCATCGGAACTCCCCATTAACGCCAGTGTCACCTCACATTAGATGTCTGGTTGCATCCTGTTCCCAGCTTCACTCTCCAAGAATCGAGCTTGGTCGGTGTGGGCAGATAGGGAGTCATACCTGAGTCTGGCAGAAGGGACTTGCACCCTTATCAGACCGAGAGTTCAGCCTTGTGGCTGGAAACGCTGTGTACGGACTGATTACCGTGATTCACGTTTCAACGAATCGCACATATCTTTGCCGTGCATCATATGCTGCGTTAACTGGAAATATACCAGCGATCCAATAAAAATCCGCGCCGTTGCCTCCGGATCTGGCAATTTTAACTCTGGATGCAATGCCAAATATTGAGTAAGCCGCTCAATACCAGGTTTAGCTAAGTTTTTCACAAAAGTCTGCGCTAGCTGGGGAAAACGCCCCGACTCCGCAATCACTAACCTCACAAAATTGAGAAATTCAGGTTCCTGCGTCACCTGATCCAATACAGTTGTGGCAACGAATCGCAGCGCTACGGCCGGTTCTTCATCCAGAACTGTAAAATGGACTTTTTTTTGCGCCAGCCGCTGTACTAAGGCCACGAATAATCCTTCTTTATCTGCAAAATAGCTGTAAACCGTGGCTTTAGAAACTCCTCCCGTCTTCGCTACCTTGTCCATACTCGTGCCCGCGTAGCCGTGGGCTAAAAATTCTTGCATCGCACCTTGCAGGATTTGCTCGGTTTTGTCACCTCCTGCTGCGTCTGGTTCTATCGATTTTGTCCTTGCCATACCTTGCTTCTGTAATTTTTATTTAGGATCTTGACATTATTATACTGAACGGTTTAGTATTAAAATACATCAGAACTAAACCGTTTAGTTTTTTTTCTCAAAAAGAGGTATGTCATGGTACACCAACCAACAGCAGACGGCTTATCCTCCACTCCATCCCTAGTTAAACAACTCCTAGTTGTAGCAGCAGTAGCAACCCTGGGGGCAGCGGGAACCACAGGCTACACGATCTGGCGATCGCGCATACCCCATCCCAACGCAGTAGCCGCAGCAGCATCCGTGGCGGCATCCCAATTAACCACAGTTACAGCCTTGGGGCGACTCGAACCCAGAGGAGAAGTAATTAAAGTCTCCGCTTCCGGTACGGCGGAAGGAAACCGGATCGATCGACTCTTAGTCAAAGAGGGAGACAGGGTGAAAACAGGCCAGGCGATCGCAATTCTCGACAGCCGCGATCGCCAGCAAGCCGCCCTCGACCAAGCTCAAGAACAAGTGCGCGTCGCTGAGGCAAACCTAGCAAAAGTGAAAGCAGGAGCCAAAAACGGTGAAATCCAAGCCCAGAAAGCGACTATTAGCCGTTTATCCGCCGATCGCAGCAACGAGATCACAGCGCAACAGGCGATCGTTGCCCGTCTAGAAATTGATCGCAGCACCGAAATTGCAGCGCAACAAGCCACAATTGCCCGCATCAGGGCCGAACAACAAGGTGAAATTCAAACCCAACAAGCCGCAATTGCCCGTCTACAAGCCGAACTCCGCAACGCCATAAGCGAAGATCGGCGCTACTCCCAACTGTATGAACAGGGAGCAATTTCCGCCTCAACTAGCGACAGCAAAAGCCTCGCAGCCGAAACAGCCCAACAGCAACTCAACGAAGGAAAGGCAAAACTGAATCAAATTCGCCAATCCCGCCAACAACAAATTAACGAAGCCCAAGCCAAACTCAACCAAATTCAGCAATCCCGCCAACAGCAAATTAACGAAGCCCAAGCCAAACTCAGCCAAATTCAGCAATCCCGCCAACAGCAGATTAATGAAGCCGCGGCAAATCTCGATCGCATCGCCGAAGTGCGTCCCGTTGACATAGCAGCAGCCGCCGCCGAAGTCAGTTCCGCCGCAACAGCCGCCAAACAAGCCAAAGCCAATCTGGATCTAGCTTACATCCGTGCTCCCAGAGACGCCCAAGTCCTGAAAATTCACACGCATCCGGGGGAAAGGGTGGGAAACGACGGCATTGTCTAACTCGGACAAACTCGCGAGATGCTGGCTGTTGCGGAAATCTACGAAAGCGATGTGGACAAAGTACGCCTCGGACAAACCGCCAAAATTACTAGCGATGCTTTGACCGGCGAATTGCGGGGAACTGTCGAACATATTGGTTTGCAAGTGCAGCGGCAAAACATTGTTAACACCGATCCTTCTGCAAATATTGATGGTCGAATTGTGGAAGTAAAAGTGCGCTTAGATGAAGCTTCCAGCCAGAAAGTAGGTGGATTAACCAATTTGCAAGTCAAAGTGGCGATCGGGGAAATTAAAGATTAAGAAGACTTAAACCGCAGGGTCGCTTTCTTCAATCCAAAATCCAAAATCTAAAATCTAAAATCTAAAATCCTATGATTGGACTAATAAAACCCTTAGAACAGTTAAGACGCAGAACTCCCCTCGGATGGCTGCAACTGAGTCACGACAAAGGGCGAATGCTGGTTGCAGTAGCAGGAATTGCCTTTGCTGACGTTTTGATGTTCATGCAGTTAGGCTTTCAAAATGCCCTTTACACCAGCAATACGCGGCTGCATCAAAGCTTGGAAACAGACTTAGTTTTGATTCACCCCCAAGCGCGAAATTTGATTAATTTGTCTTCCTTCCCCAGGCGCAGATTGTATCAAGCAATGAACGTACCGGGTGTGAAATCAGCCGAGCCGCTTTACGTGAAAATTGCTAACTGGAAAAATCCCGAAACTCGGCGCGAAACGTCGCTGATGGTGGTGGGTTTCAATCCGGATCGCCCTGCGTTTGCGCTTCCAGAAGTCAACCAAAATTTGAGCGCGATTAAATTGCCGGATACCGTGTTGTTCGATCGAGCTTCTAGGGGAGACTACCAAGGGACGATCGCACAAATCGCTGAAGGAAAAGCCGTTAAAGCTGAGGTAGAGCGACGCACGATTAACGTCAGCGGTTTATTCACAGTTGGAGCATCTTTTGCCGCCGACGGTATTTTGATGACTAGCGATCAAAATTACCTGCGCCTGTTTCCCAGACAAAACGCCGCGAGTGTTAATGCCGGATTAATTCAACTGCAACCGGGTGCTGACCCCGTGGAAGTTCAACAAGTGTTAAAATCATACTTGCCGGCGGATGTCAAGGTATTAACCAAACAAGAATTTATTGATTTTGAGAAAAACTATTGGGCTAAGAATACTGCGATCGGCTTTGTATTTAACTTAGGCGTCGCGATGGGTTTTGTCGTTGGGGTGATTATTGTTTATCAAGTTCTCTCAACCGATGTCAGCGATCACATGGGAGAATACGCTACTTTCAAAGCAATGGGCTACCGCAATGTTTATTTACTCGGCATCGTTTTTGAAGAAGCTCTAATTCTTTCCGTCCTAGGTTTTTTGCCAGGACTAGGAGTCTCTTTCGGACTCTACTCTATAACTCGCAAAGCTACAAATCTACCCCTGTACATGACGCTGATTCGAGCAGTTGCAGTGTTAATCTTGAACGTGATTATGTGCACTATTTCAGGAGCAATTGCCACTCGTAAACTGCAAGCAGCCGATCCAGCAGATATGTTTTAAGGGAAAATGAATAACAGAGGATGAAAGACTAAAGCCATGACTAAAAACATATTTTTGCAATCTTTCTCTTCTTTTTGCTCTGCCTTGTTGGGGACAAAAGCGGTTTATTAGACTTGAAGTCAAAAATTTACCAATCTTGAAATCCATCTGCCTTCATCTGCGGTTTCCCTCTTAATCAAAGATTTAGGCAACCTTGTGTCTTAATTAAATCTCTAACCTCAAACCAATAACATATGAATTCTACTACTCTCTACCCAACAACCAACGTATTACAGATTCCTGCACCTGTAATTTCCGCGCACCACCTCGACCACTACTTCGGTCAAGGTCAACTGCGAAAACAGGTACTTTTTGACATTAATCTCGAAATTAAAGCAGGTGAAATCGTGCTGATGACGGGGCCTTCCGGTTCTGGAAAAACTACGCTTTTAACTTTGATTGGCGGACTGAGATCCGGTCAATCGGGAAGTCTCCAAATTCTCGGTCAAGAAATGTGCAAAGCAAGTTCAGACCAATTGGTAAAGGCGCGGCGCAAAATAGGCTATATTTTTCAGGCGCACAACTTGCACCGTAGTTTGACGGCGCTGCAAAACGTGCAAATGGGTTTGGAAGTTCACGGGAATTTGTCGCGTTCCCAAATGCGCGATCGCTCTGCAAAAATGCTAGAGTTAGTAGGACTGGAACAGCGGATTAACTATTATCCAGATGATTTGTCAGGGGGACAGAAACAAAGAATTGCGATCGCCCGCGCTTTGGTCAGTCAACCGCAAATTGTTTTAGCTGACGAACCAACAGCCGCCCTGGACAGCAAATCCGGTCGCGAAGTGGTGAATTTGATGCAGCAATTAGCCAAAGAACAGGGTTGCACTATTTTGTTAGTAACCCACGATAACCGAATTTTGGATATTGCCGATCGCATCCTTCACATGGAAGATGGAAAATTAGCCTAATTTTTAAATTTCCGAAGAATAGACATCACCCATAACTCCCTCATTTTCAATTTTGGATGTCAAGATTTAATCCAAAATTGCCAAACCCCAATCTCAACTCGTCCGAGGACTATTCACTAATTGCTAACAACCAATCCTGGGCGGTCAATCCCCAAATTTTGCAGGTACATTGCTTCGAGTTTGGGCATTGACGATTCCACGGAGCCGCCATAACGCCGAAAAGAAGGCCAGATGTAAGCGAGTTTTCTGACTGCTGGCTCCAATCGACCCGCTTCTATATCTTCTAATGCACCTTTTTCTCGGATTAACTCTACAGCTACAAGGTCTTGATTTTGGGGGCTGAAATCGCTGATGCTAAATTTTTTGGCAAATCTGTCCCAAGTGGTGCTGAGAAACTGATATCGCCCCGCTGCGTCGGAACAGAGTTTTTTGCCATAGCGGCGGCCGCACCTCATTTCCCTAGGATGATCTTGAAAGCTGACAAATTTCGTGCCGGTGTACTGAGTGCGGTAGCCGTCGGCGCTAGCGGTTCCTTCGGCGGCGGCAATTGTGTCGAGAAAGGCTTTTACTCGACGTTCCGGGCCGATGCTATCGAGTCTGTTATCCTGTATGGGCTCTGGTGAATTGAGGGTTGCAGTTCCCGATTTCCGATCGCGCTCGATGTTATCCTCTCTGAGGTCTGGTGAATCGAGGGCCGCAACTTCCGGCAGACGTTTCGGGGTGGGCGAGCTTTCTGCCGAGACCGATTGCCCCCACAGTCTCGGGGTCATTCGACCCAAAAAAAAGCATAAACAGATGCACAAACTCCATGAAAGTCTAAAACGGAGGCGTTTGGACAGTTGCCTGCGCTGCCGCACAGGCCACCCGTGCAGGGGGAGGGCTGCGGGCAAGATTCCCGTTTGCTGGCCGAAGGCGAACAGCGATTTCAGCGCTAGCAAGGTTTGCTTGTAGAAACCGGGTGCAAGTTTTCGAGATCTCATTGCTGCAGCGAAAGTCTCGACATCAGTCAGAGTCACTTCTGCCAGCGGTTTTTCTACAAACAGCCGAAAACGGTTGGCCGCCTGCCAGCTAAAGCGCTTGCTGCGGGGGGATTTTTGCTCCACCCAGAGGCGAATTAGCTCGATGTCTGAAATGGGTTGCAGATGGCTTCCCAGATGTTCTGGCGCGTACAAGAGTACCTCCTGATATCACTTCTAGTTGAAGGTTCCCAGTGAGAACGGATGAGTGAAACAGGGAGCAAGGGAAACTGGCTTCAACCATACTAAGTGATACTACTAAGCGCTCACCGGGTCAAGCTGAATGACCGATTGTTCGAGCAGTTGAGTGTAAAGTTGACTGAGTTGGGAGGCGATACCGTCCCAACTGAAATAGGTTTCGACGTGCTGGCGGCCTGTGTGTCCGAGTTGCTGACACCATACTGAGTCAACTAACAAGCGATCGATCGCATCGGCAAAGGCTGCTTCATTTTTCGGCGGCGCAAGCAAACCTGTTTCTTGTGGCACTACTGTATATTTCAGCCCTCCCACGTCGGAGGCGACTACGGGCGTGCCGCAGGCCATCGCTTCAATGGCGACTAAACCGAAGGGTTCATAGTGGCTGGGAACGACGCACACATCGGCGGCAGCGTAGTAGGCGGGGAGAATGTCTCGGCTCAAGGCGCCGGGAAAACTGGTAATGTCGCTCAGACCGAGTTCTTCAACGATGCTGCCGATACGATCGCGCTCTTTACTGTCGCTTTCCCCCTCACGCCACCCGCCGCCAATTATGAGTTTTAAATCGGCTTTGGGCACCGCCGACAGACTAACGGCGCGGACTAAGGTTTCTATGCCCTTGCGGGGGTCGAAACGGCCGACGTACAACACGACTTTGGTTTCGGGGGCTATGCCCAAGTGGCGGCGGGCCGTCGATCGGGCGATCGAACCGAACCGTTCAGTGTCGGTACCGCAGGGAATGATGTCAATATTGCCTTTTGAGGAAACCAGAGATCTCATGTGTTCTTTTTCTTGGGGACTGGTAGCCACTACGCGATCGGCTGTTTCCAAAAGTGTTTTTTCTACTTGCAGCCTGGTTTTGGCAATCATCGGAATTGTCGAAACCGACTTGTATTTAATTGCGGCCAAAGAATGGTAAGTGTGAACTTGCAGCAGAGGTTGCGATTTTTTCAACTCCATTCCCACCCAAGAAGACAGCCAGTAATTTGTGTGAACTAAGGGATATTGAAAGCCTGACTCTAACTGAAATTTGTTAAATTCTTGAACAAAGATTGGCAAATATCCATAAAGTTCATCGCGGGGAATAAATTCTTGTGGCCCTGCTACTAGCCTAATTGTCCGGCAATTGGGACTGTGCTGTACAATTCTTGCTTGTTGGCGATCGGATAAGCGGGTGAACATATCAACTTGCCACCCCTGTTTAGCCAAAGCTTCTCCTACTTGACGCACGTAAACATTTTGCCCGCCCGCTTCTTCTTTGCCAATTTCTACAGCGGGATCACCGTGTACCGAGATGAGAGCGATGCGTTTTTTAGTTAAGGAATTCATGCTTTTTTACCAAAAATTTAAAAATTTTTAGGAGAAGATTGAAAGTGCCATTTTGGCTGCTGCGCCGGGACTGGAATCTTCTAGCTAATTTGTATTAAAGTCAAAATGCGGGATCGATAAATCATCCTTCCGGGATAAGTTGCAGGGAAAAATTTACAGACGACTTACTTCTGCTGACAGAGACGTGCAGCAGCAAAAAATCTAGATAATCTAAATGGAAATGAACGAGGGTGAAGGGAATTTTCCTTATTCTTTCTTGCCTGTGTCAAACTCGCACCTTCTAGCCATCTCTAACTAGAGCCTGCTTTTAGCTTGCTGCTAGAGATGCCAGATCAGTCGAAGGTATAGTTTTACCCCTCTGGATAAATAAGTAAAGCTTTCTCCAAAGCAGAAGTCGGTTGTCCCGAAGACCGAATGTTACAGGGCCAGCGAAAAAAAAGCAAAATTATTGCATTCAAAATTTTTCTTTCCTTCCGCCTTCGGCATTCCTTCTTGCTTATTACTTGTGGCTTCTTATGTCAAACCAGAAGTGCGAGTTTAACTTCTAATTTCCGGTTTGTCTAATCTTAAGAGTTCTTCCGATGTTTGCGTGCGGAGGATTCACCGTTTTCACTGTTTAGGATATTCTTTCGCGAACCTGGCATTAGAGATCCGTATCGGTTAGCCCAAACTTGGGTAAACTCGGCACCTAAGAAGAGAATTTGAGCGGAATAATTAATCCAAAGCAGGATAATTACGAACGATCCCGCAGCACCGTAGGTAGAGGCAATACCGCTACCTCCGAGGTAAACTCCAATTAGGGATTTGCCGATCGTAAACAGCACTGAGGTGATGGCGGCGCCGATCCACACATCATTCCAGGCAAGATTGACATCGGGCAAAAGTTTGTAAATTAACGCAAAAAGCAGCGTAACTACGCCAAAGGAGATAGCAAAGTCCACAATCTGCCAAATGTTGATTGGTAATTGCAGCAAGCCATTCAACCAATAGCTAACGGCGGCTAAAATCGCACTAATTACTAAAGATACTAGCAGTAGAAAGCCTATGCCTAAAATCATTGCAAAAGACAATACGCGGTCTTGCAGAAATCCCCAGATTCCTCGTCCGGGGGGCGGTGAAACATTCCAAATAGTATTGAGGGCTTCTTTGAGATTAGTAAACACGTTGGAAGCCCCCCACAAAAGTGTAGCGATACCGACTAAAGTAGCAATCATTCCCGACTTTGGTTCGGAGGCTTTGAGGATGAGTTCTTGGACGGTTTCGGCGCCATCTTTGCCGATTAAACTTTGGAGTTGGGCGACGATTTGACCTTGGGCTGCGTCTGCACCAAAGACTAAACCCGCGATCGCAATTACGATAATTAGCAACGGGGCGAGGGAGAAGACTGTGTAATAGGCTAGGGCGGCGGCTAAGGTTGGCGCTTTATCTTCTTGCCATTCAGTAAAAGTTTGTTTGAGCAGCGATATGACTGTTTTTAAGTTCACGGTCTTTGGTTTCCTTATACTTATCGTCCAAGGGATCTTAATAGGTTAAGAGTTTTTTAGCCTCAGCCACAAGATAGATTTATCGATTAGCAAATTCGGAAGATTACTTTTATGTCTGATTCCAACACAACTGTTAACAGCACCGATATAACATTGTCCAAAAAAGCAATTTCTTGGGCAAAATTGAGCGCCCTAGTAGCGCTGGTCAATTTTTTGCTGGTACTTTTCCATTTCAGTTACCTTCAGTTGCGGCCTGTTTATCAGAGCTATTTTCCAGGTTTAGTTAAAATTTATGACCCGATTAAAGGCATTGATTCAAGTTTACAAAATCCAGAATATTTGAAAAGCGCTGACCAGTTTTGGCGAATTGATGCGTTGTTTATCGGTTTTTTTGGGGCGGAATTTTTGATTAAAAGTCTGTTCCATACCCGCCGCAAACCGGGGGTAACTTGGTTTGATTTTGTGCTGAGGCGCTGGTACGAGGTGTTTCTGGTGATACCGATTTGGCAGGGGTGGCGGATTCTGCCGGTATTGGTGCGGCTTCACAAGTCGGGTTTGGTGAATCTCGATCGCGTAGTTGCTCAAGTTACCTACGAACCGGTGGCTTATTTAGCCAATACGATCTCGGAATACATGATGGTGCGGTTTATCAATCAAGCTAAAAGTTCTATCAAACAAGGCGACGCGGCGCAGATCTTGCTGGCGCAGCAGCCGTACCTTCATGTCAATCAGGAAAATACGATCGAACAAATTACCAAGCGGATTTTGGATCTGACAATTTACAAAGTTTTGCCACAGGTGCAACCGGATTTGGAAGAATTGCTGCACCACAATTTGGAAACAACAATCAAACAGTCTGATTTTTATCAAATCCTGCAAACTTTCTCTCCGATTAACATTTTGCCGACAGAGATGACGGAACAGCTAGCGAATTATTTGGCTCAAACTGCTGTGGATGTGGTATCTACTACTTACGAAGATGATAAAGGTAGAAAAATTTTCGATAATTTCAGCCAAGAATTTAATCAAAGTTTGCGGCGGGAATTGCAAGATGAGAAAACTCTCGGAGAATTGCAGTCGCTGCTGTCGGATTTGTTGGAAGAAGTGAAATTGAATTACATTCAAGGCGGGTTGAAGTCCGATCCGGTGCAAACGTTTACGGAAATGAACTCACTCCGGGGAGTAAGGGAGAGTTGATACAGCAATGAGTTCCGGTTTTGTGAATTGGATGGTTTGGAACGAACCGATGAAACTCGCCTTAGCCCTATTATGGCGAAGGAGGATAAGAAAAGAGAAAGAGTTTACAAGTTCTACGGGTAAGGTGCGCCTCCTCGGCGCACCTACGAATAAGGGTAGTGGGGATATCCGAAATATCGGGGGATAAACCTATCTAAATCCCAAGCTAAAATAAAAGAATTAACGTAAAACATCTATCATATTAGATATCTATCTTGAACAATCTTACTTGCCTGGAAATAGAAGTCGCTCAAACAATGCTGAGATTAGCAATGTTGCTGGGCTTAACGCTTTTAATCGCTTTTTTTGTGGCGTCAGAACTAGCATTAGTATCAGCCGATCGCCATCAAATCCGCCAACTCGCCCACTTGGACGATCGCCCAACGGCTAAAACCGCCGAACTCGTCCACCAAGCTCAGAACAACATACCGCATTACCTGTCTGTGACTCAAACTGGCACAACAGCAGGGAGTTTGCTGTTGGGTTGGTTGGGTGAGGGAGCAACTGTACACTGGATCGAACCGTGGATTGATAAATTGCCGATCGGTCATTGGTCGGCCGTGCTGACTGCTCATTCGATCGCAGTTCCCGCAGCTTTTATTTTTGTAACTTACGTAGAAATAGTCTTAGGAGAACTCATCCCCAAAGTATTAGCAACCCACGCCCCAGAACGCACCGCTTTGCTGTTGATGCCTGCCCTGGAACTCTGCTCAAAATTACTGTGGCCGCTGCTAGCAATTCTCAACGGTACCGTGCGGCTGCTGACTGATTGGATTACCAGTAAAGAGTCTCAACCCCTGCTGTTACCTTCCGAAGCAACTCTCGTTCAAAAAGATGCTCATTCGGCACTAATTTCTGGCCTATGGGAAGTGATAGCAGTTAACGAAAAACTTGGGTTAAATCTGCCGACTAACCAAGCTTACCAAACAATCGCCGGATTCGTGATTCACAATTTGGGTAAAATGCCAAATCAAGGCGATCGGCTATTGTGGGGCGAGTTAGAAATAGAAGCAGAAAATGTGGTAGAAGGCAGTTTAGAAACAGTGCTACTGCGTCAGGTAACTCGCCCCTTATTTGAGCCACAACATCCAGAACTTGTGTTGAATTGATCCTAAATCAGGCTTAAATACTTCCTCAATCGATGTGTGAGGTTGTAATTAGTCGCTCAGTGCGAAAACCTAACATAAATCTGCAAATTGCATAAAGCACAGTTTATGAGGTCGATATGCTAAAAACACTTTGGGCTACTGTTCGACAAGGGAAAATTGAACTGCTGGAGTTATCAGAATTACCCGAAGGGGCAAAAGTATTAGTAACAGTTTTACCTGATGAAGAAGCTGAGTTTTGGCTTGAAGCCAGTCAAACATCATTAGATACAGTTTGGGAAAATACTGAGGATGATGTCTATGCCCAGCTCCTCTAAAAATGACATAATTTTAGTTAGATATCCCTTTTCAGACTTGTCTAGTTCTAAGGTAAGAGTAGTGTAGTAAATACTACCCGATGGGTTCGGTTGTCCATAAGCTGAGCTTTTTAGCAGACGTTAGACTTGAGAAGTCGTCATTAAGTCACAAATTATGCCTTTTACAGCCTATGGCTTAGATAACTTCTTCGCTCAGGAAATTTCAGCATTGTCTGAGTGTAATGCTCCCGATCTAGGAGATCACTCCGCTGAGGTAGGAGATTTGATTCATAACTTTATCCTTAATTCTATATTCACATCTCCTATTAAAACGGAGTACAAACCTTATATTTTTGGAATCATCCGTCGCGTACAAATGGCTTTAGTTGAGTATCAAAATGGTCGTACTCTACTGCTTTTATATTTAAATGAGAGCAAAAAGAACATATCTTTATATTTTCAAGCGCTTTCTCATTTTGAAATAGCAGTTACACAATTATATCAGGCTTACGAATTTTGGAGAAAACTAGGAAAAAAGAGAGAGTCAAAGGAAACGAATTTGTTTAAAACAGGAGACGGTAGCTCTCATGAAAAGCTTAATAGACTTTACAATATTAGCAAGCATCTTGAAGCGTCAACTATAATACCTGAAGGAAATTTACACCATGTTTGGATTTCCAACAATGGTATTTGTGCAAGCGGAGTCACAATGTCGTTTACAGAGTTAGCAAAGCTTGTTAAAGAATACGTAGCTCTTGCTAATGCCTTTTCTAATCCAAATCAAGATTCAATTCCCTAACTAATCGATCGCGCTGGGCGAGCCGCTGCCCGCCCAGCGCGATCCGTTTACTTGACAGCAAGCTCGATCGCACCCCCAACAAACTGCTCGTAATCCGCCAACAACCACGGAGGCAAACAAGTATTCGCATCCTGAACCCGCAACTGTCCAGCGCGACAATACAGCATCGCCGCCAACAAATTATTTACAGCTTTAGGCGCTCCAAACCCTTTACTCAACTCAACAACCAACGAGTTAAAAAACTCGCGATCGCTCTCATTCAGCGGCTCGTTAATAAACCCGCTGCCCAACATTGCTTTGTAACCTTTACCAAAATCGCTCCGGTACAAAAGTTCGAGTTGTTCCCCGGAAACGCTCAGCCACAAATCGGCAATTTGCTTGCGAATATGCCGCAAATCTGCTATTACCAATTCAGCCGTCGGGTCAATTTCATAGAGATTGACGGCAGCAGTTAATTGATTGAGAAACTGCGGCAGATAATCGGGTTTTGCAAGTGTTGGTTCTGTTGTCGCGAATGCGCTTTCAAACACCTTTTCGTAATCTTCAAGCAACCACTTCGGCAAGCGATTGCGAGCATCGGGAACCCGCATTTTTCCCGGAACAAAATACAGCATCGCCCCCAGCAGAGCATTGATAGCTTGAGGCTGCACCAACCCTTTACTAATGTCGGTCAATTGCTGCAAAAATTTTTGTTCTGCTTCAGTCATTGCTTCTGCTTGCAAGCCAGAGCTAAGAATTGCTTGATATCCCTTCCGAACTTCTCCTCGATAAAAATTTTCTAGTTTATCTGAAGGAACAGTCAGCCAAAAATCAGCCATTTGTTTTCTGATTTGGCGGAGTTCCAAAACTACCGATTCGTCAGAAGGATCGATGCGGTAAAGATTGACGCATCCTAACAGTTGATTTGCAAACTGCGGGGATTGAATGTATTGAGCTAGCAAGTCAGAAGTTGAATCAGACTTGACAGCGGCTTCACTCTCAAAGACTTGTTCGTAATCCGCAATTAACCAGTGTGGCAAACGGTTACGAGCGTCGGGAATTCGCATGGTTTCCGGTGGGAAATACAGCATCGCCGCGAGTAAGGCGTTGACAGCTTTGGGATGCACTAATCCTTTGCTAATCTGGGTTAATTGCTGCAAAAATATTTGTTCGCTTTCGATCATCGGTTGACGTTGGAAACCGCTCTGGAGCAGGATTTGATAGCTGTTACCTGAAGCACTTCTGTAGGCAGTTTCGAGATTTTCTGTGGGAACGTTCAGCCAAAAATCAGCGATTTGTTTGCGGATTTGACGCAGTTCGGATATTGCTGAGATGTTTGAGGAGTTTCGTTGGTAAAGCTTGAGGGAATTCGAGAGCATCTCGCCCAAATCTGGCTGCTTGGGAATGCTATCCTGTAAGCTACGGGATGCTTCCAGGTGGCTGGCTTGCCATTTGCCAAAGAGTTCTTGGAATAATTTGCCGATCGCCCCAGAGTATGCCACACTGTCAAAACAAGCCGGATTAGCTTGCATTTTTTGCTGAATTTCCTGCCGTTTTTGCTGCCGCAATTGCGGGTTAGTGCCGAGAGTAACGGCTAGCTGAATGTAAGATGCTTCGCTATTGGCAATTAAATCTGGTATAGAGAGCGATCGTACCACCGCCGCCCCCATTCTCGATCGCAAAGTATCGCCATCCCTAACCACCGTTGGAAGCCCCACCTCTAAGGGATCTACAAGAGAAGTAGTCCCCGCATAGGGATAGGAATCTAAATAAACATCCCCCAACTTCAAAACTTCTTTAACATCCGCACGGTTAGGAAAACTCTTCAACACCCGCAAACGATTACTCTCAATGCCATACTTAGCAAAAACGGCTTTCATATTATTTACAAAAGCCCCCCCAGGATAATGATTAGTCCAGCTAGGGCCGAAGGGCATTAAAAACAGCACCGAATTAGGAACAGCAGCAATAATCTTTGCCCATGTTTCCCTTAACTCCGGCACTAGCTTATACAAATTAGCACTCGAAATAAAGACAACCGATTCCTCGGAAATGCCGATACTATTTCTGGTGAAATTAATGTTAGGAGTGTAAGGTTCGAGGGTATAGCTAAAACAGCATCCAGGCCCGTCAATAGTTGCTAATTCCTCGCGATAATGCTCCTGTCCTTCAGGTACAGGTTCCATCAACTTACCAGCTATGTAATAGTCAATGTGTCGAATTCCTGTGGTAACGGGAGAATTAAAACAGGTAGTTTGTACGCGCGCCAATCGATGCAATGCTAGTAAACTAATCGGATGACTAACCGCAGTAATATTGGTAGCAATCAGCAGAATATCTAAGTCATCAGCGCGGATTGTCTGAACTTGACTTGGCAAGTCATTCGGCAGTTTAACCAGTCTGTCAGCGCGACTCTGACAATACTGTTCTAGTTTATTCCCGTCGAGATTGAGAGCGTATAAAATAATTTCAAATTGCTCTCGATTCAGATATTCAAAAGCGGGTAACGTGGCGAAAGTTTCCGTCATCGCCCCAAAATGTTTAGTCAGGACACCGAGGCGAATTTTCTGTCTGTTTGCAGGTCGAGCCGGAAAAATGCAATCAATCGCAGCCCCACGATTTTTCACGGCATATTCAATAATATCTGCCCGCTTTGTGTAGATCTCCTTGAGATTTTTACTATTGAAGTACAGAGGAATAAAGTTAGCACTTTGAGTGAAAAACCAAGCGATGTCCTGCCAAACTTGTGAGTTTGGGTTCTTGAAAATATTGCTATGTAAATAACTGAGCCATCCCTGGACATACCGGCAATAATTATCAGCCTCTCCTATTTCTTGAAAGAGAGTAGGCGCAGCAAACATAAATTTGAGATAGTTGTTGACCAACCAATTAGGTATAGCTGCACTTTCATACTTCAGCAGTAACTGATCTGCACGACGATAGAGGGCGGCTGCTAGTAGGTAGTTAATATCTTTGGGAGTTTTAATTCCCTGGGAGAGATGTGCTCTTAGTCGATCGATAACAGTCTTTTCGGCATCTGTCAGCGCTTCATCTTTGATATAGCTGTTTAGCAGTAGCTGATGCGCCTTACCTGCATCACCGCTATAGGCATTTGCCAGTTGTTCTGCGGGCAGATTCAGCCAATAATTGGCAAGTTGCTGCCGGGATTGGCGGATGTTAGCCAGGTTTACTTCATTAGCTTGGTCTTTTTGATACTCTCCAACATATTGGGACAGCAAAGTTAAAAATTGTTCGGGTTTGTTAAATTCAACTAATTCATTAGCAATTAAATTGCCGTGTTGCTGCAAAATTTGCTGTGACCAACGCACTTCTTCTGGTTTGTAAAGTTGAGAGTGGAGGTGAATAATTGTGGCTCTCATTAAGTCTAGTTTTGGGCGGTCGCCAGCCATTTTTTGGGTTCTACTAGAGCCGTCGCCGTGCTGCCTGTAATAGAGATAAGGTTTAGGTAATCGCTCGCCTAACCAGCCTTTTTCATAGGCAGAAATCCAAAATTCCCAATCTTCGCATCCCAGCTTCATCACTTTTTTCAAGCCACCTACTTGCTCGTAAATCTCCCTTCTAAATAGGGAAGTAGCGGGGGCTTGATTGTCTCTCAAAAACCGATTGGTCTCAAAGTCACCGTGGATAACTAAATCGCAGTTTGCTCCGAATTGCTGCACATCTGTATAGACAAAACCAACATTGGGTTTCGCTAATAAAATTTCCACGCACTCCTCTAGAAATTTGGGATGAAGTTTATCATCAGCATCTAAGAATAAAATAAACTTACCTGACGACTGCTGAACGCCAAGATTTCTGGAATCAGCGGGCCCCGTGTTGGCTTTATCTATGAGGCGAAGCGATTTTTGAGGATACAGTTTAATTAAATATTTGGCGAAGTTACTGGTATCGTCAGTGCTGCCATCATTGACAATTATGCACTCCCAGTTTGGATAAGTTTGACTGACAACACTTTCAAAAGCTTCTCTGAGTAAAGTTGCGTGGTTGTAGCAGGGAATGATTACGCTGACGAGTGTTTCTGCGGAGGTGCGGTAAGGCATGGCATTTAGCTGTAAGGGAGAGATTGAAACAGGTAATGTAGTGGCTGGTTTTACACCTCGGCGGGCAATCCCATATTCATCCCATATTTGCCGAGTTTCTTGCTGCGATATGGGCGATGAATGTTCCAAACCTTGTTGATTTTCGCAGTACAAGCCGAGAATTTCTGGCAAGTACACAATATTTTCGGTTTTGCCAATCCGCAGCCAAAATTCGTAATCGCCAGCCGCCGTAAATTCGGTTCGGAAATAGCCGTATTTTTCGTGCAGCGATTTTCTCCACATCGGCTGAGGGCCAATAATGCAGCGCCGTTCGAGCTCGCTGTAGTCAAAGGCTGGCCAATTCCAGCGCTTTTGGGCTTGGGTTTTTGCAAAAGTATCGTTAGCTGTGTTGGTGATTAATTGGTCAGCATATACCAGACTTACTTCGGCGTTTTCGTCCAAGTATTTCGCCATGATTTCTAGGGCATCGGGGCGATGTCTGTCATCGGTATTAGCATTAGTCATGTAAGCTCCGCGCGACATCTTAATGCCTCGATTCCAGGCTGCATATAATGTCTCGCGGTCAGAAGTACGATCGTACACAATATTCGGATATTTTGCTTGAAATTCCCGCACAACAGACTGTTCGTTTTCTTGAGAACCGCTGTCAATCACTATGATTTCCAGTGCGCCTTGTTTGTACAGCGTTTGCTCTACCAAGTCCTGCAAGCAGCCGCGGATAAATTTTTCGGAATTGTAAGTAGAAACGATCGCAGATACTTTAAAACTCGACTTCTCACCATTCCCCAATTGGCCCTGCAAGCCTGCATCAGATGGGGGTTGAACAGAAGCGGGCTCCGAATGCGTGCGATCGGCTACTTGAAGCAAAAGTGAGCTAACAGTTGCAGCCATTTTCGACCAAGAAAACTTCTTAGCTTGCTCTAACCCCGCCGCAATTAATGAGTTACGCACACCAGGCTTCTGTATTTCCAGCAGAGCATTAACAAGGCCAATTACATCTTCTCCGTCCACATAAACCGCTGCTTGTCCTGCTACTTCGGGAATCGAACCGTTTGGAGAGGTAATGACTGGACAACCGCAAGCCATTGCCTCAAGAACTGGCAACCCAAAGCCTTCATATTTCGACGGATAAACTAACACTGAAGCACCCGAATAAGCAGCCCTCAGTTCGCTGTCGCTTAGTTGCAGCGTGTGGACAGTGATTCCAGAACTATACAATTTCAACTCTGGTTCTAATACAGGTTTGCCGCCTGCACAGACTATATCAAAGTCAAACTTGTTGGCAAGTTGAGAAAAAGCTTTGAAGAATAATATCCCGTTCTTGTAACCATGCCAGCCAACCCTCTCACCTACCAACAGAAAATAGGGCTTGGCAATGCTGTACTTTGATTTAAAACCTGCAATTTCTTCTCTATCGGCTGGCGAGAAATTGGCATCAATTCCGCAGTGCGCTACAGCGACAGAACTTGAAGGAATATGAGGAAAAACCTTAACTAAATCGCGGGCTGTATTTCCTGAAATGGCTATGTAGGCAGAGGCGTGGCGGATACCGCAATGCTTTTCTCTCCACTCGGAATGACCCATATTTTGTCCCATCAACTCTGGGATCATGTCATAGGCCATGAATACCGATGGCGTTGACAAAGGGGTTGTATAATAAGTAGAAATAAATAAATCGGCTTTTTCTTCATCGCAGATTTGTTGGAGCATC
>NZ_JAUBQR010000135.1:0-7366 GCF_036701385.1 Microcoleus sp. Pol12B4
CAATTATTCGCTGTAAAAGTAAGTGCGGTAATTGGTTGAATTTGACTGCCTGTAGCCAAGTTAATCGTAACAGGTGCGATCGGTTGAGTATTTAACTGAACGCTGTAACTTCCAGTTGCACCGCCTTCCGTTGCATTCGCAGCAGTGGGGTTAATAGAAACGCCTGGGAAGTCGTTATCGGTAATGGCGACGCTAACAGCCGGAATTGTGATGCTGTTATAGTTAGTATCGGTACTGGTAGCTGTATGGTCGATCGCACCTGCATGATTTCCTTCAACTGCATTGTCGTCCACAGCAGCCACCGCCACAGTTTGAGCGACATTCCAATTATTCGCTGTAAAAGTAAGTGCGGTAATTGGTTGAATTTGACTGCCTGTAGCCAAGTTAATCGTAACAGGTGCTGTCGGTTGACTATTTAACTGAACAGTGTAACTTCCATTTGCACCGCCTTCCGTTGCATTTGTGCTGGCAGGATTAATCGTAATGCCAGGAGTTTCATTATCGCTGTTGCTGGCGCTGACATCATCGGGATTGAGATTGCTGTAATTAATGTCGGTACTGACAGCCGCAGCAGTGACAATATTGTAAGTTTTACTGCCATCAGCAACGCTGTCGTCAACACCTGTCACCGTTACCGTTTGCGGTTGATTCCAGTTCGCAGGCGTGAAAGTTAAACTGTTGCTGGAAACTGTTGCTTCGGCGGGATTGGAACTGCTCAAATCAATGCTAACATTAGCACTGGGTTGACTGTTAAGTTTAACGGTAAATGTAGTGCTGTCGCCTGCTTCTGTCGTCACTAATCCGCTGGCAGGATTGACGGTGACTCCGGCAGTGTCATCATTACCGATCGTAGTTGTAGCGGTAGCAGCGGTAATAGTCGGAGTCGGGCCGGGCGCAACCGGATTTGACAGAGTAACAGTAATAGTTTCATCCGGTTCAATTATCGCATCGCCCAATACATCTAAAGTAATGGTTTTCGATGTCTCGCCCGCCGCAAAATTAACCGTACCAGTAATGCTAGTTCCCCCAGAAGTGCCGCCGATATTGTTGTAATCGCTGCTGTTTGTAGCAGTTCCTCCAATTGCATAATTTACACTGCTGGCAGCATCAATCCCGCCGCTGCGAGTCACGGTAAAAGTAACGGGAGTAGTGCCACTGTTGCCTTCGGCGAGGCTGGCAGTACCGGCAGCAATGGCGTAATCTATGGCGTCATTGGCCGGAATAGTTAGTGTTGTTTCTTTTGTTGTACCTGCAATCCCATCAGTAATCGTACCAAAGCTGAACACCGCTGTTTCGGCGTTCTCTGGGATATTGTCAGCTTTGACAGTGACAGCAACATTCTGAGTGAGGGTGTTGGTACCTGCACTGAATGTGAGAGTGGCAGGTGAAAAAGTGTAGTCTGAATCTTGGGTAGCTGTACTGCTGGGGTCGATAACAATTGGTACAACTAGATCGCTGAAGGGAGTGCCGCCGCTGATGGTGACTGGGACATTAACGATGGTATCTGTTGTTCCTTCTGTGCCGCTGTAAGTGGCTGCGCCGAAATTGACCTCAACGGTGGTATTCAGCAGGATGGAGACATCGTTAGAACCGCTATTGGCGGTGGCGAGATCGGGTTTGTTGTCGGCGTTAAAATCTTTGATGGCAATCGCTTTTGGATTTGTCCCGACTGCGTAGTTAATGGGGTTGCCAAAAGTGCCTTGACCGGTTCCAGTTAGAATAGAAACGTTGTTTGATTGATTGTTAGCCACAGCGATATCGAGTTTGCTGTCGGCGTTTAAGTCGGCAACTGCGATCGATGCCGGACTATCGCCTCCCGCTGAGTAGTTGGTGGCATTGCCAAAGACACCTTGACCAGTTCCAAGTAAAATGGAAATGTTGTTAGAAATGCTGTTGGTGATGGCGAGATCGAGAATGTTGTCACCGTTAAAGTCTCCTGCGGCAATGGATGTTGGATTAGTCCCAACTGCATAATTTACCGCGATTGAAAATCGGTCTGCACCAGCGCCTCCCGTGTTCAGTAGGATGGAAACGTTGTTAGAACCGCTGCTAGTGATGGCAAGATCGAGGCGGCCATCGCTGTTAAAGTCTCTCGCTGCAATCGCGGTTGGAGTTGTCCCTACCTGAGGTATATTTTCTTCAATAGCAAAACCGTTGCCTTGAGCGTTTTGTAATCCGATGGAAACGCCACCATTAATGTCTGCTACAACTATGTCTGATAAATTGTCTGCGTTAAAATCGCCTACGCCGATCGCACTGGGCGGGTTTGTCCCGGCGCTAAAGCTAGTGGAGTTGCCAAAAGTACCTTGACCAGTACCCGGTAAGATGTAAACGGAACCACTAGGAAATTCTCCACCAGACCAGTTAGTTACGGCTAGGTCTAGGAAATTATCGGTGTTAAAATTACCTGCTACGATGGGAGTACGACTGGATTGATTTACGTTGGCGGGAGTGCCAAATCCTCCTTGGCTGTCCCCTATTAATAGGGAAACAGCGGTTCCGCTGCTGATGGCTAAGTCTGGGATATTGTCGTTATTAAAGTTTTCGGCAGTCAGGGATTGGGGATTTGTGCTGGTTGGAAAGTTGCTAGCGGAACTGAAAGTAGACATGATTAATTTATCGATTAGTTAACAACAGTAATCTTTGATGTTTCGAGTTGTGAAACTGATGCAAATCGCCCCTAAGTTGCTGGCATCAGTGTCCCGACGATCGCAAGTACAAACAGGCTGCCTCCCACAGCGATAGTTACTATATTCCATACCGAAAATCGATCGTTAGGATTGTGGTTTGGGGCTGCTAAACTGTTCAGTTCATTCACAATCTCTTGAACAGGAAGCAAAACTATTACAGATAAAAAACTAACTAGCCAGTATGGGTCTGGCAGTCGGGTACACAGCGCAAGCCCCAACCAAGCCAGAGTCAGCAAGAAGGGACTACAGTTGGCATCAATACCGCGCAATTTAGCCCTATTTCTAATTTTCGTAATCAATGAATAACAAAAAATACCGTTGAAAACAGCTCTCCAAAATGGGCTAATGTCGTCTCCTGTTGCGGCTTTGAATAGCTGCCAGTTTTTGTAAAACCAAAAAATTTGATAGAGGCCCAAGGTTACTAGGGACATCACGAATAACTTCAGCCGAGAAACAGGAAAAAACATTGGTGGTGCATCTTCATTCATATCAAAAACCTCATAGGTGGATAGACTACTACTCGATCGGGACTTATACCCAATGCGGTCGATTATCAGGTCGATGGTAGGGGCGGGTTCACCAACAATATCTGCTAATAGACAATTTCAAAAACCCGCCCCGGCCGCGATCGTACTGTCGAATACCGGGGCGGGTTTACAGAATCTCTCGTTTCTCTTAAAGATATCCGCGAACCCGCCCTACAGGAATTATGGTCGATAAACCGGACATCATATCAGTCCTATTGCTATTAGATTGAGCCAAAATTTGCGACACCGATCGCACTTGCCGTCACCCCATTCAGAGATGCTAAAATCTCTCCGGTTGCTGACAAGCGGATGAATGTTGAACTGTTTTCTTGAGTAATTGAGAATTGCGAGAAAGTCAGACCATTACCCAAAACTAACAAGTCTTTACCAACTTCAAAGTCAGTAATAGTATCAGTACCGGAATTGGTAGATAGCAATAATTTATCTACCCCATTCCCTCCCGTCAAACTATCACTTCCCAAACCGCCATTCAGCAAATCGTCACCGCGATTGCCAAACAAGACATCATCACCGCTACTTCCGAGTAAAGTATCGTTACCTTTGCCGCCGAAAAGAGTGTCATTCCCCACCGCACCGTCGAGGGAATCATTGCCCCTCAGACCCAGCAAAACATTATTTGGACTGTCGCCAGTCAGGGTATCATCGCCATTTGTACCGAGAATTCGATCGGGGGAATTGCTGCCCAAATCTGCGTCGCCGGTGACAACAGGAGTTGCAATCCCAGCAGGTAATATCACAGCTTGAATTTTGGTATCTAAAGCAGCACCAGTATTCTCAGTAACTACCTGGGAAATTGTCTTAGTTCCCGCACCAACTTCTTTGAAGTCTTGAGTAGTTGGGTCCAAAGCTACTTGTTGGACGCGGGCTACTGATTCAGGAATTGATGTTCCTGTTGGGTTGGAGACAGCAGAATCAATGCGCTGATTTGCTGTTGCCATTACTGTCGCAGCTTGCGAGGTAATTGAGGTAACTTTTTGACTGTTGAAACTGGGGTCAATCTGCTGAATATTCGCGGCAGCTTGCTGAATTATTGGTTCTAAAGCGAGTGCGTTGCTGAGGTTTAAAACAGTGCCGGATTGAATTTGACTCGTAATTGAACTGACAACAGCTTTGACAATTTCGTTAGTAGCTGCACTGGAAGCACCGTCAATCAAACCCGCAGTTTGAGTGATAACATTTTGGACTTTTACCATTGCAGATAAAGTTGCCACGCCGCCCGGTTCGCTGTCGTTTGTGGCGGCGATCGGATCGAAATCTGCGATGGCAACATCAGCAGGAATGGCAAGAGCAGATTTGATGAGAGATTCTGCCCGATCGCTCTCAATTCCCTTATCTATCAAGTCCACCATCAGAGTAGTTAACAGCGTGACCACAGTAGCGTCAGCAGGTGCAGTAACAGGCGTTTCTAGAGGCAAACCGGTCGCGGTATCAGTGCCTCCAAAAGCCACTAAATTTCCTTCATTTGAATCAATCTCCCCATTGGCGTTTTTGTCGAAAGTCTCAAAGGGAAAATCGAGATTAAATTCACCGCTAGTGTCAGTGTTAGTTGAGGGTTCGCCAGCATCGAGAACACCATTTTTATTGGCATCCAAAAATACCTTGGCACCTGCAATGTAATTATCAATCACCCAGCGACCGTTATATTTTGTTATCTTGAAGGTTTGAGAATTGCTTGCACCTGCAGGGTCGGTGGCGGTTAACTTAACCTTAAACGGTCTTACAAAACTCAATGGTTTTCCATTAATATTAAACACTGGTGGAGTGCCAGTAAATTTGATGGTGTTCTTGTTAGAGTCGAAAGAGAATCCCAGCCAGCTACTGTTGAAACTGCTGGTTAAAGGACTGCCATCCTCTCGAGTTAATTTGTAAGAGATTAAGTCGCCATCCGGGTCGGTGTAGACATTTTGAATGTCTTGATTAAACTCCTTAATGAAATAGTCTAAATGAATCTTTTCTTGTGGCGGACGGTTCTGGACAACACCTCCTCCAGCAATAGCTTCACCCAAAGCCAGCACATCAACACGCTTGAAATTAAGACCTGTATGTTTAACGTTATCCTTTTCATCGTCGCCATCGTTGATAGTGACACCGGTTTGTTTCAAAAGATTAGCGAACTCCTTTGGCGTCAGTTTGCGGCCTAATTCTTGCTGTGCTAACTGTTGTGCTAATACTGCTATGCCACTAATGTGGGCTGTAGCTTGACTGGTACCGTGATAGGTGCTTCTCTCGTTTATATCGCCATCTTTGCCAGCCCCAGTGATAGGTGCTCCTGGAGCAAAAACTGTGGTTAATGTCCCGTTACGCTGAGAAAAAGGAGCAATACGATCAGCAGCAGTGGTATTTGCTGTTACCAATTTCCCAGTCTCACCAGGCTTATTCGCAAAATAGTTCCCCAAAGAGAAAGAACCAATGTTGGAATTGTATACCGCGCCAATCGACAGCGAATTCGGATCTGCTGAAGGGTAGTTTACACCTGGAGGCTCATTCTGGTACGGGTAGTAACGGTTGCCTGATGAAGAGACAACAATTATATTTTTCGCCGCTAATGCTGCCAGTTCATCTCCTATACCGTAGAGTGAAGTTTGACTGGTGGCAAAATTTTCACCGCTGCCGAATGCCATACAAACGCTGGCAATGTTGTAAGTATCTGCATTTTGCAATACCCACTGCAAAGCTTGTTCAACATAGGGAAACTTATTAATTTCGTCACTAGGCATATTATCCTTATTATCCTTTCTCACTTTGAGACCGATAATATTAGCCTCAGGTGCCATCCCTGTATAGGTTGGGTCTTGGGAAGCAATAATGCTGGCAATGTTAGATCCGTGTCCGTCTTTGTCGCTAGCATCCGCGTCGCCGTCGGCAAAATCGTAGTTATAAACGATGCGATCGCTGATGCCGTTTGAGTCGCGGTCAGGGCCAAAGAATGGGTGGTTTAAGTTGATGCCAGTCTCTAATACCGCTACAGAGAAACCACTGCCGTCAATACCGGAAAAACGTGGTGTGGCGCGGAATTTATCCAAATTTATTTGCGCGCTGGATACACTAGCAGGGATCTCATGAAATGGGTCGTTGCCGCTGCCGTCAAAACTACCAAAAAAGTCGGCTGGGAGGAAGTTATTAACAAAACTTGAAGCATTACTATTACCACCAACACCACTAAACAACACTGAGTCGAGGAAATTGCTATCAATCAGGGAAGTGGATAGATTGTTAGTGAGTAGATTGTTGTTGATGTCGCGCAAAAGGCTGCTGCTAGGTGAATTTGACTGGGGATTTGTGACGGCTGGGCCTTCATAGCCTGTAGTTGTGACACCTGCAAGACGAGGTACAGCCGACAAATTCAAGTTGTAGGGAGTCTGGGCACTATTAACTGAAGAAACTCGAATGCTGTAAGTCCCGTGTGCCAAAATGCGGTTAATTAATTTTGAACCAGCGCCAGAACTTATTGCAGTTGAGATGACATTTTGATTGCTGTCAAGCAATTCAAGATTAATATCTCCCGTAAATCCGCTGACTGCCAAGTTGAAGTCATTGTCAGCACCGATCGTGAATTTGTAGTAATCGGGATCGTTACTACTCACTGAATCCCTGTAGTTTCTGAGATCGGAACTGGCATTGATTGTACGGGCTTTAGCTGATGTGTTTCCAGCTAAGTCTTGTGCTGGAATATTGCTGTCATTATCGTTATTGGTGACAGCGACATCGGACGCATTTAATCCGTTAAATCTGTTATCCGTACTGACAGCAGCGCTAGTAACAATCGTGTAAGCTTGATCGCCGTCAATAGCAAAGTCGTCAACGCCTGTTACCGTTACTGTTTGCGGCTGATTCCAATTAGTAGAGTTGAAGGTAAGCGATTGCGGGGAAACTGTTCCTTCTGATGTATTGGAACTTGCTAAATCTATTTTCACATCGCCAGTAGGTGGGATGTTTAAAGTGTTGAGTTGAACATTAAATGTTGCTGTTTGGCCTGCTTCTGTGGTGATTAATCCACTTGTAGGATTAACGGTAATTCCAGCAGGTGTTGGAGTTGGAGTTGGTGTTGGAGTTGGTAACGGAGGTGTTGGTGTCGGGGTTGGAGTTGGTAACGGAGATGTTGGTGTCGGGGTTGGAGTTGGTAACGGA
>NZ_JAUBQR010000135.1:7466-18937 GCF_036701385.1 Microcoleus sp. Pol12B4
GGTGTTGGTGTCGGTGTTGGAGTTGGTAACGGAGGTGTTGGTGTCGGTGTTGGAGTTGGTAACGGAGGTGTTGGTGTCGGTGTTGGAGTTGGTAACGGAGGTGTTGGTGTTGGCGCAGTGTCGTTATCGGTAATGGCGACATTGACAGTCGGTATTGCAACTCCGTTATACTTCGTATCGCTACTCGTAACAGTATGTCCGATCGCCCCCGCATGATTTCCTTCCACAACCGCATCATCTGTAGCCGTTACTGTCACGGGTTTGGCAACATTCCAGTCAGTAGCGTCGAAGGTAATTGCACCGATCGCATTTATTTGATTTCCCGCATCTAAACTGATAGTAACTGGTGCAGTTGGCTGCGAATTTAAATTGAGTGTATAATTGCCTGTGGCACCGCCTTCTGTAGCAGTTATGCTCTGCTGTGAAATACTCACACCCGTCGTCTCGTTGTCAGCAATCGTGGCAGTCACAGGAGAAATCGTCAGGTTGTTATACTGACTGTCGGTACTGACAGATGTGTGAGCGATCGTGCCGCTGCGGGTTCCTTGGGCTATGCTGTCATCGATCGCCGTAACAGTGACATTTTGCGCCACATTCCAATTATTCGGCGTGAAAGTGATAGGTGCGACCCCATTAATTTGACTGCCTGTGTCAAAATTAATCGTGACGTTTGCAGTAGGTGCGGTAGTCAGAAGTACGCCGTAGCTATCGGTTGCACCGCCTTCAGCAATAGCTGTATCGCCTTCTGATTGGACAAGAGAAATACCGGGACTATCGTTATCAGTAATCGATGCTGTCACATTGGGAATGACTTTCGCATTATAATTGGCATCGGTACTCGTAGCTGTGTGAGCGATCGTGCCACTGTGGGTTCCTTGTGCTAAATTGTCGTCGATCGCAGTGACAGTGACAGTTTTCTCAACATTCCAATTAGTGCTGTCAAAAGTAATAGGTGTGGCGATCGGATTAAGTTGGTCGCCAGTATTGAAACTGATAGTAACCGGTGCAGTTGGTTGCGAAGTTAGCTGGAATTTGTAACTGCCATTTGCACCGCCTTCTGTAGCAGTTATGTTCGTAGGTGCAATGCTGAAATCGGCAGTATCATTATCGGTAATGGCGACACTAACAGCCGGAATTGTGATGCCGTTATAGTTAGTATCGGTACTGGTAGCAGTATGGGCGATCGCACCTGCATGATTCCCTTCAACTAAATCGTCGTTAACAGTAGCCACCGCAACAGTTTGAGCTACATT
Organism: Microcoleus sp. Pol12B4; assembly: GCF_036701385.1. Taxonomy (NCBI): domain Bacteria; kingdom Bacillati; phylum Cyanobacteriota; class Cyanophyceae; order Oscillatoriales; family Microcoleaceae; genus Microcoleus; species Microcoleus sp. Pol12B4. Next base: position 8,720 of record NZ_JAUBQR010000135.1, read on the forward strand.
CCAATTAGTCGCGGTAAAAGTAAGTGCGGTAAGTGGTTGAATTTCACTGCCTGTAGCCAAGTTAATCGTAACAGGTGCGATGGGTTGGGTATTTAATTTAACGGTATAAGTTCCAGTTGCACCGCCTTCCGTCGCAGTCGTGTTACCAGGACTAATGCTAACGCCTGCGGTGTCGTTATCAGTAATATTAGCATTGACGGTATTGCCAGCAGTGCCATTGACTGTAAAACTTACACCCGCCCCGTTATAACTAGCATCGGTACTGATAGCAGTGTGAGTAATCGGGCCGCTGTGTGGCGAAGTTTCTGTTACTGCATCATCAACTGCACTGACTGTCACTGTTTGCGGTACAAACCAGTTAGTTGGAGTGAAACTAATGCCAGCAATCGGTTGAATTTGACTGTCTGTATTGAGTGCGATCGCCACATTTGCAGTAGGCTGATTAGTCAATACAACTGTATAAGTATCCGTCGTCCCGCTTTCTGCTACATTAGTGCTGCCGCCCGACTCAACAATCTTGACCTGTGGCCCGCCAGGAATTATTTTAGTAATAAAAGCATCAGAGTCACCTCCCCCATTCGCCACTTGCAAAGGAGTTGCTGTAGGCAAATTAGTAGAATTAGTACCTCCCGCTACATAAACTGCACCAGAAGCATCCACCGCAATACCATTACCGTAGTCGTCGCCGCTGCCACCAAGATAAGTAGAATCAACTAAGGCAGAACCCGACGAATTTATACTTGTGACAAAAGCATCTTTCCCGCCGCCGCTGACACTTTGAATAGCATTCTTAGTCGGAAAATTAGTCGAAGTCGTATCCCCGGTAACATAGACATTAGCCGCACTGTCTAGAGTAATGCGATGCCCGTTGTCATCTCCGCTGCCGCCCAAATAAGTTGAATAAATCGCATTGTTACCTAGAGGGCCTAACTTGATGACAAAAGCATCATTTGCACCACCTGCATAAGTCACTTGAACTGCATTTTTAGTCGGAAACTCAGTTGAAGTGGTAATTCCGACAACATAGGCATTTCCAGCACTATCTACAGCGAGATCAGCACCTTTATCTTCGCCAAAGCCACCTAAATAAGTGGAATAAGCACGCGCACCATTGCCGTCAAATTTAGCGACAAAACCATCATAACTACCTGCCCGGGCATTTTGAAAGCCTAAATCTCTCCCCGGCAAGTTAGTCGAATAAGTAAGACCGGTAATGTAGGCATTACCATTATTATCTATTGCAATGGCTTGAGCGTCCTCGCGATCGCTACCGCCGAAATAAGTAGAGTAAACTAAATCACTGCCAGTTGGATTAACTTTAGTAATAAACGCATCAATGTCGCCTCCTATTGTAGGCTGGGAAGCATTTTTCGTGGGGAAACCAGCGCCCGCCAGCCCGGTAACATAAGCATTCCCGCTACTGTCTACGGCAATGCCGTTGCCGAGACTATTTCCGCTACCGCCTAAAAAAGTAGAATAAACTAGAGCATTCCCAGTCGCATTGAGTTTTGTTACCCCAGTATTGTAAGCATTTATTGTAGGCTGAAAAGAACCAGGCGTAGTTGGATAACCCGGATCGACTTGTCCGGTTAAATAAGCATTGCCTTGACTGTCTACCGCAATAGCATGACCGAATTCATTGCCAGAACCGCCGATATAAGTAGAGTAAACTAAGGCAGTTCCTTCCGGGTTAATTTTAGTAACTAAAAAATCAGCTTGACCTGGTGGCGTAGTGTTATATGCACCAGGAGTAGTAGGAAAAGTGTTATTAGTGCTTCCAATAAAGTAAGCCGCACCTGTGCTATCTACACTCATGCGATTGGCTGCGTCATAGCCACTACCCCCTAAGTAAGTCGAGTAAGCTAAAACCGGGTCAATAACTAGCGGTTGAGTGGGGTCAAAATATCCCAAACTAAAATTAACTTGACCATTTCCTAATAAATTGTAAGCTGCGGGAACATTCACCCGCTGGTCGTTGATATCTTGATAAACTATCGGTGCGTTATCAATTAATTCGCCTAGCGGTGTTTCTAATATCAGTGCACCGTCGTCACGCAACCGGATGTCGTTAACACCACTATAGTTCATCTTAATTTGACTCGGATCGGCAAAAGGTGCTACCAAAAACTCGCTCTTAAGTTGTCCTTCTGTGCCTTTGAAAACGCGGTCAATTCCTTGATAGACGTTTTGATAAACAACGCCGTTAAAAGTAGGAACGTCTGTGTGCCATTGACTGGAATCTTCGCCTAAAATAAAGTTAGCAACTCCCGGCAATTGTTCCAGCCCGGAAATTGTGGGATTCGGGTTGCTGTTGGCTAAGCTGCTGCGGACAATTGCAGAATTTGTGGCTTGGTTTCCCGGTTCATTGGGTTGCTGGAAAGCGACGAAAGAAATTTCGTTTGGAGTAAAAAAGATGCTGTGACCGGCACCTTTAACCTGGAATTTTACATTAGGGTCAGTTTGTCCAGCATTTGCAATAAAACTTAAGGGAATTTGACCGTAAGATGCCTGTTGATTTTGAGAGCTCATAGCTGGTACCCCTGGTTTATGTTATGCCAGAAAGTCTACTAAACTACGAGCTCGGCTGTATTGTAAATTCTTGCGGACAATTTGCGAAAAATACAATTTTCTTGCGAAATTTTACCTAATTTTATGAATAATTGTAACAACGCTGACGGGTTCGATCAGTCAGTAAGTGCGAGAGTCCGACATTCCGCCAGTTCGATATTCCGAGAGTCCGAGAGTCCGCCAGGGGGTAAAAACCCCTGTCTCATAGCGAAAGTTCTCTCAAAGAGAACTGGTATTGATGATAATTTAATTGGATTTGCCAGTCGGTTTCCACCGACTTTCGCTATGAGACGGGGAATTAATTCACTCCTAGGACTTGCGGGTGAATGCAAAAACTCAAGAATGCCAAAAACTTTGGGTAAGTCCGAGAGTCCGAGAGTCCGCCAGAGGTTTTTAACCCCTGCCAGACTGCGGGTGTTACCTTTATTAAAGTTGATCGCGATATTTCTTAGGAGTCAAACCGACGATTTTGCAGAAAGTCTTGCTAAAGTGACTTTGGTCGTGAAAGCCGACTTGCTGCGAGATATAGATTATTGATAAATCTGGCCTTGTCAATAACTGTTTTGCTTTTTCAATCCGGCACTGAATCACGTACTGATGGGGCGTAACTCCAATTGATTGTTTAAACAAACGACCGAAATAATAAGGACTCATCTGCACTAAATTAGCAAGTTCACTTAAGTGCAAATCTTTGTATATGTACTCATTAATGTAATTAATAACTGTTTGTAATTTGTGAGGGTCAAAACCGCCTTCAAAATCTCGCATCTTGGTTTTTTGTGCACAATAGCGGTGCAGTATATGAAGTGAAAGCGCGTTTTTCAGTGCATCGACATAAAGAGTACCGTTTAATCTACCTGATGCGAGTTCGGTTTTGAGGGCCCAACCAATTCCCATAATCAACGGATCGCGGATTTGCCAGTGCGGTATAATTTCAATCTGATTGGAATTTGTCGATTCGTAAACTGTATTGTCGAAGTCGGTAGGTTCAAGAGCGATCGCAATAAATTCATGGTCTTCGACTGCATAGGGGTGGTAATCAGTACCAGCAGCAGCGATAAAAATCTGTCCACTATGACAGGGTTCGCTACCGTAGTGTTTCCCGTTCAGTTTGGCTCCCCCGATAGTTGAAGAGAGTATCATGCCAATGCTGTGCTGTTGCAGACAGTGTTCGGGGGATTCGCTTGGCGGCTGATGGTGATATTCGACATGAATTCCCTCCCAGTTGGCCCCGTGACTCGACAGGATTGCGGGATGGGGGAGAATCGATTTCATTGCGTCTGTCTGGGCAAAATCAAGAATTAATGCTTTCTCTGAGGACATAGCTTGCACCTGGGACAGTTGCTATTATTCTATAGGTCTGAAGTTCTTCCAGTTATACAAAAGATACCCAAGACTTACGCTACATATTCTCTATCTGTTTGTCAAGATGGGGCAATAAAAATTAATGGTATTTGACCCTAGGGCGGTGGAGGGTCGATCATCAGCACTTTTATACCAGCCGTTGTGCCTACAATTAATTACTGATAATTCTTAACTTTTAGAGCAATAAATCTCAAATCTCAAATCTCAAATAAAATGACGCCCGCTAAAGTTTCCCACCAGTGCAAAAGCACTTTACAGGAAACCCGCAGGCGTCAAAATCAAGCAAACTTAAATCTTAGAAAAGACCCAGTGTGAAAGATTTGTCAATTGGGAAAATAGCCCCAATCCCCAACCATAGAGTTACCGCTGTTCCCAACAGGAAAACAGTAGTAGCAACAGGGCGGCGGAACGGATTTTGGAACTTGTTAACGTTCTCGATGAACGGAATCAAAATCAAGCCAAGGGGAACACCGGCCATGCAAGCAATACCCAACAATTTGTTAGGCAAAACGCGCAGGATTTGGAACACAGGCCACAAATACCATTCCGGCAGAATTTCCAGCGGAGTAGCAAAAGGATTAGCAGGTTCCCCAACCAAAGCCGGGTCTAGTACAGCCAAACCCACGCACAGAGAAATCGTTCCCATGATGACTATAGGGAAAACGTAGAGCAAGTCATTAGGCCAAGCTGGCTCGCCGTAATAGTTGTGACCCATGCCCTTAGCGAGCTTAGCGCGGAGGTCTGGATCGCTCAAATCAGGTTTTTTGATAATAGACATAGTGAGAGTGTTCTCCTTTTAGTTTTACCCGGGCCTGGGATTCCGCTGTATTCGTTAGTCGGAATCAGCGGCGCGATCGCAGGAAGTATTAGCCGTAAATAAATATCATGAGCGATGAATTCTGAATTTTCAACTCACAATTCAGCGGGGGGGCAAAAAAAATACCGCCCCCAAAACTCAAAACTTACAACGGGCCAGAGATACCTTGCTTGCGAATCATCAAGAAGTGAGCCAGCATGAAGACTACAATCAGCCAAGGCAACACAAAAGTGTGCAAGCTGTAGTAGCGAGTCAAAGTGCCTTGACCGACGCTGACACCGCCGCGTAGCAGTTCAACCATCAAAGAACCGACAAACGGGATAGCTTCGGGGACGCCGGAAACGATTTTAACTGCCCAGTATCCGATTTGATCCCAAGGCAGTGAATAGCCGGTCACGCCGAAAGAAACAGTGATGACTGCCAAGATTACTCCTGTCACCCAGGTTAATTCGCGGGGCTTTTTGAAGCCACCTGTCAGATAAACCCGGAAGATGTGCAAAATCATCATCAGCACCATCATGCTCGCAGACCAGCGGTGGATGGAGCGGATCAGCCAGCCGAAGTTGACTTCAGTCATCAGGTATTGCACTGAAGAAAAAGCTTCTGCTACCGTGGGACGGTAATAGAAAGTCATGGCGAAGCCGGTGGCAAACTGGATCAGAAAGCAAACTAAAGTAATTCCGCCCAAGCAGTAGAAAATATTGACGTGCGGGGGTACATACTTTGTAGTGATGTCATCGGCGAGCGCCTGAATTTCCAGGCGTTCCTCAAACCACTGGTAGGTTTTTGAGTCGGTGATTTGTTTAGAAAACATGGAGCCAGAATTCCTAAAAGAATATTGCTGTGGTTGAGGTTCAGGGCAGCAGCCACAAGGTTTTTTGTCGCCCCGCGCCGAGCAGCTTGCTTTTACTAGCAAATGCCTGAGGCTATTTTTTAAATTTGGAGCTGACGAAAGGAATTCTCTTGTGCGATCGCCTGCAAGCCCTGGGAAACTAAGCGGTGGCTTGTCCCTACTCGCTGGCGTTGCCCGATCGAATTCCAGACTGTGATAAAAAATGTAACATAATTGCTGTGCAAATTTCACGCTAGCGATGCTTTGGCTGAGTCTCAAATACCATTTTCTGCAAGCTTAACATCCGCCCCAAGCTGCCATACAGACAAGAGCAGAGCTACAGACCAAAGTCCGAGCCGGCCACCGGGTCCCTGGGGCGTAAATTTTAATATTTATGATAAAACTTCACTCATTTTGCGATCAAATGTTACATTGAACTAATTTTTTGTCCGCGGCGGACGTTTGACGAATGCCGAATGCCTTGGGAAGAGTTAAATGCACAAAAGCTTAAAAGCGTACAAACGTAAAATACATAAAATGTAATACTTACTGGTATTTTACAGAAAAATCATGCACAGACGAGTTTTCCAGATTGCTATTTTACTTTTCCTCCAAGTCGTCCTAGTTCTAGGTGGGTGGGCGCAGCCTGCGGCGGCTCTAACTCCTGAACAGCAGCTATTGAGCGAAGCTTGGCGAATTGTCAATCGCTCTTATGTGGACGACAGCTTCAACTCTCAAAACTGGTGGTCGATTCGCCAAAAAGCTGTCAAGGAACCGCTTAACGACAGACAGCAGACTTATACGGCTATTCAGGGGATGCTGGCGAAACTCGACGACCCGTTCACTCGACTGCTGAAACCAGAACAGTACCGCAGCTTGCAGGTCAACACTTCGGGAGAATTGACGGGTGTGGGGCTGCAAATTGCGATCGACCCCCAGACAAATACCCTGACAGTGGTGGCTCCTTTGGCCGGCTCACCGGCGGATAAAGCTGGCATCCAACCCCTCGATCGCATTCTAAAAATTGACGGCACTCCTACCTCAGAATTGAGCCTAGACGAGGCTGCAACTCGAATGCGCGGCCGCATCGGCACTGCCGTTACCTTGACCTTGGGGCGCGAGGGCAGGGACGCTGCTGAGGAAATTGAGCTAGTGCGCGATCGCATAGCTCTGAATCCGGTTTACGCCGAATTGCAGTCGGGCTCAGAAAATTTGCCGGTGGGCTACATTCGCTTGAGTCAATTCAGCGCTAACGCCACTGAGGAAGTCGCTCACGCGATCGACCGCTTGGAAAAACAAGGAGCCGCCGCCTACATTCTCGACCTGCGAAACAACCCGGGCGGACTGTTGCAAGCAGGGATTGAAATTGCCCGCCTGTGGCTCGATTCCGGGACGATCGTCTACACAGTCAACAGACAAGGCATTCTCGGCAGTTTTGAAGCCTCTGGACAAGCCCTAACTAACGATCCGCTGATTGTTTTGGTGAATAAAGGAACTGCCAGCGCTAGCGAAATTTTGGCGGGTGCGCTGCAAGATAACGGCAGAGCTCAACTGGTAGGAGAAAAGACTTTTGGCAAAGGACTGATTCAGTCGCTGTTTGATTTGTCTGACGGTTCTGGGTTGGCCGTGACTGTTGCTAAGTACGAGACACCTAACCATAAAGATATTAACAAGCTGGGGATTGCGCCCGATCGCTTAGTGCCTTTGGAACCTATCGCGCGCGATCAGATTGGCACCGAAGCAGACTTGCAATATCAAGCTGCACTGCAACTACTTAAAGAAAAAACCGTGCTGGCAAAGTCAGTATAAGCCGGAGTTTGAAATTTTGAGCTTGCAACAGGGCCTCATACACAGGTATATGTCTGTCTCTGTCTTTCCTTCGCAAGAACAGACAACAATGATCCTAAAAACTCTTTAAGTCAAAAGTGATATCACGTCCGACAGATGAATCTGTCATTCTTCGCTGTGCGAAGCAATGACATAAAAGAATGATGCACATCGGACGTGATATCCAAACCCAAAACAGCCGTTCCCTTAAGGTTGCGGGGTTGATTCCTCGGCGTCGGGTACCTCGGCTTCTTGCAAAATCACCGGACGCTGCTGCGGGTCAGCTTGGTTGCTTTGCTCTTGCATCACAGTTTTAGCAAGACTAGGGTCAAAGTAGCGGTTAAAGTCCGATCGCGACTTATTTACTCGCCCTTGGGTAAGATTGACTTCAGCTTGGATTTCGTGCAATTTTTCTTGCACCGCCCGGTAGTGAGGCCAAAGCTGAACCAAAGCAGAAGTGGCACAGACTGAAATTACTATGTTGACTGCCAACTTGACGCCTGTTTCGGCCGCGAGGGTTTGGTGAGGGTAAGAACGCTGACGGCTGCTACTGCGACGAGGAGTAACCCGAGGGGATTTTTTTACAGGACGCCGTGGGGTAACGGTGGGTTGAATCGCTTGCATAATGTTTTTTCAAATACCTGAGACTGACGTTTTAGAGTTCAAAAGAGCAAATTCTGAGCTTAACGCACTCTCGTCGCTGTTTGTCAGGGTGCTGACAGCCAAAATTGTTGAGACAAAGGTGACGTGTGAAGACGGAATTTGCCCATAAAAATGCCTGCCCTTGCAGTCTCGTCTTGCTGAACACAAACAATCTACTGCACTGCGGCAGTAATTGTCTGTATCTGTAATGCGAGAGATTTAACTGTTCAGGCAGGCGTTTTGCGGTTCGCAACTGGTGTCTGGAAACTATTTGTACAGTTCAGTTGACAGCCGGAAAGCCAAGATTCCGGGAATCAAAGCAATTACGAGCGCTACGTAGACTTGGGTATCTGTTAAAGACATATTCGCAAAACTCCTTTTCGCGGGCACGAGCTTTCACCAATTTGAGACAAATTGGCACTTTTGGGAATCATTTGTTACAACTTGCAACACAAATGGTGTGTCCGGGGGGAGTGCCCCAGTGGCCCAGTGACCCAATGGCGCAGTTTTTGAATGTTGGAGGGGGAGAATTTTTCCTTGTTGCCTGGGACTGCTTGCTTGGGAAGTTGTTCGGACGATCGCCTCCCACAGAATTACCGCGTTAGGTTAAGATTTAAATGAAGGTGACACTAATTTTAGACAGAGCGGGTAATTTGCGCTGCGCTCGACCCTTGCCAATCTTAGGTTCACAAAATAGTTAATGCTAGATCAATTTCTCGACGCTTCACCCAATTTTGGAGTTGACGGCTTTTTATTGTTGTTGGTTTTGGTGGCTTTGGAAGCTGTACTTTCGGCTGACAACGCGATCGCCCTGGCGTCTATTTCTAAAGGTTTAGAAGATGCCAAGCAACAGCAAAATGCTCTCAACTTGGGTTTGATAATTGCTTTTGTACTGCGGATCTTACTAATTTTAACGGCTACTTGGGTGATTCAATACTGGCAGTTTGAACTGCTTGGTGCTCTCTACCTGCTGTGGCTGGTTTTCCAACATTTTACTTCAGATACAGATTCTGAAGGAGAACATCACGGGCCCAGATTTGCGTCTGTGTGGCAAGCAATTCCCATGATTGCTTTTACGGATTTAGCATTTTCTTTGGATAGCGTTACTACTGCCATAGCTGTTTCTGATAACACTTTTATCGTCGTAACAGGCGCTACTATTGGAATTATTGCTCTGCGATTCATGGCCGGGTTGTTCATCCGCTGGCTGGATGAGTTCGTTCACCTAGAAAGTGCTGGTTATATCACAGTAGGGTTCGTGGGACTGCGGTTGTTGGTGAAAGTAATTAATCCAGATTTAGTTCCTCCCCAATGGCTGCTAGTTTCCAGTATCGTCTTGATGTTTGTGTGGGGATTTTCTAAGCGCACTCTAGAGCCAGTCGAGATTGCAAAATCTCTAGAAATGGCTCTCAGTCAGACGGATTCAGAACTTGCTGTGCGAGAATCGCAAGGACAGAAGTCCGAAAATTAACATACTTTCATTTGAATAAAATGAGCTTAAATCTGTCAAACCAACAAGATTGAAGGTTGGTCAAAACGTGCAAAAGCCTTTCATCCCGGTGACTTTAGTCCGGGCATGAAAGGCTTTTATTTTGTAATATTGTTTCCTTCACTATCCGATCAAACTTATAGGAGTACAATTGGGCCTATGGGAAGGCAGTTATCAAAATCAGACTCAGCAATGGTTGCGCTGGTGGGATAGCGAGGGGAATTTGTTGCTGACGGGATTGGCGGTATATTGGCGATCGCAGGCGATCATCCGGATCTGATTTTATCCTTGGTGGTGGCTGTATTTTTTGAGGAGAGGGAAAGAGGGCGAGTGATGGGAAAGAGTTGCAGGCGATCGAATTTCACCTGTCGGTTAGAAATGTAACCTTCCTGTTGAGTGGCTGCAAATAACCTTTTCTACATATGGCAACGGTTTTAAATTCTTTTTGGGAGATGTCAATTAGCAATTAGCAATTAGCTATGGCTTAGGCTTACTGACAAAGAAAGCTAAGGGAGAATTGTCACCACAAGATAACCGAACTTTAGAACCAATGGGAAAAACATTTTCTGTGGTTGTGAGTGCATATAACTTTTCGCCCGAGGGTGTTTTTAAACAATAACGATTTTCTCTACCTAAAAATTGGCGATCGCAAATCACAACAGCCGAATCTTCATCTAA
>NZ_JAUBQR010000136.1:0-12438 GCF_036701385.1 Microcoleus sp. Pol12B4
AATTGTACAGTGGCAAGCTGAGACTGTATTGAATTCCGTAATTGCCGTGGGCGCGGTATGCTGTATCTGGGTAGCGGACTAGCATTCTCGCACTTTGCACTTGATTTGTTCCCAGCATTCCGCGCGGGAGGCTGCTTAATGGGTAGGAAAATGCTGTTCCGGGTTGGGGAATTGCTAGGTTTGAGGTGGCGGGGTTGTCTGAGATAAGTGCTCGCCATTCTGAACCTAATGCTACACCAGCAACTCGGCCGTAAATTATTTGACCTTCGGTGATTTCGGGCGGTGTGGCAACTCGATCGCGCGGCCCGGCTATATTACCATTGTCTAATAAGTTTTGCCATTCTGCTATATTGGGCGATCGCTCGTTTCCCTGTCCGTTTTCCTCTGGGTCAACTCGGGCAAACATCGCCAGACTGGCAACATAGACTATACCATCGCTCCGCAACCGCATCAAGGTCGATCGACCGTTTAGCGGCGGTACCAATCCCCGCACCGGTATCGGATGATTCATTAACAGTTGGCTTTTTCCCGGTGGAATAATTAACCCCTGCCCAAAGTCTGACTGTCTTTTTCCTCTGAGAATATCATTCACAGCGCGGCTTCCCGGCCCCGCGTAAATATTACTGTTTGAATTATCGACTTGCGGCGGCAATTCAATAAAAGGTGCATCGGGTTGACTGAGATAACTCGCAGCTTGCAATATATCTAATTTTACTGGTTTATTGCCCGGATTGTAAACAATTACTCCTTGATACAAGGTTCGCAAATCTTCCAGCGAAGGTGCGCGGGCTATGTGGTGGGCAAATATGTCGAAACGTCCTTGAAACGGAAAGTTTAAATGTGCGGCAGGAAATCTTTTACCATCGGGGGGAAATGTCGAAAGCAAAATTCCTTCTTGCAGCACTACTTCTGGGCTGTTGCTGTTAAATACTGGTATGTTGTCTAACTGTCCGGGGAGAGGTCGTACTTCTTGGATTTGGACTATTTCTTGAGGTGCGGGAGGGGTTTGGGCTAAGGGGATAATTGATAGAATTGGCAGCATTTTTTAGAGGATTTTTTTTAGCGCAGAGGGCGCAGAGGGCGCAGAGAAAGATAGGGAAGAGAAGGGTCCGCAAATATTCACGTCAGGGCGGGTTTTGTAAGGAGATTTGGCTCACTTATAGCCGATATTGTAATTTTTATCTCGCCCACTGTTGTAATATGTAGCTGTAAAATTTGGCGGTGTCTACTTGAGCCATTGCTTGAATTTTTCGCCCTCCAGTTTTAACTTTTGTGCGTCCTTGGCTGATGCCTTCGGTAATAATTTCTGTTTCCCATTCTCGCAGTTGGTAAAATTCGGGATGCGCTAAATAAGCGGTTGCCAAAATGTCCCAAAAATAGTAATCTTGAGATATTGCTAGGGCATAACACTGTCCTGCTAAGTCGGAAGTTGGATATTTGCGCTGTCTTGCTAAGAGATTGGAAAATTCTACAGTTAGGGGTACATTATTCGTGATATCTAAAGGACACATGACAACGGGAATTTGGGTTTGCCAAATTCTCTCGATAGCTATCGGGTCCCAGTAAGCATTCCATTCCGCCGACATATCTTGTCCGGGTTCCATATCTTTGCTAACATTGCCCATAACATTGAGGGCGCCTCCCATCCAGACAATTTCTTGAATTTTGCTTTCAATTCCTGGCGCGATATCTAAAGCTTGGGCTACTGTTGTTAACGGTCCTGTTACTATTAATGTGACTGGTTCGGCTGAATCTTGCAAAACTCGCACCATAAAGTTTTGTCCTGGTTCTGATATTAACGGCGTGTCAAGGGTTCCTTTTTCATTTAGAATGGGAAGTCGATCGACTGCAAAGGAATCTCGCCGAAATAACACCGGAAATGGGTTGAGTCCCCGCACCGTGCTCGCCGCAACCGGAACTTCTGAACGCCCCATCAAATCGAGGATTTTGCGCGTTGCACTCACGGCCGGTTGAATGTAGCAGTCCGCAGGAGTTACAATTACTCCCAGAGTTTCGACTTCTTCCATTGTCATCAGCAACACGACTGAGAGATAGTCATCAACTGCGCCGTCGTGATCCATTAGTACGAGTTTTTTTGACATTTTGCTTCCCCGGTGACTGAATTAGTGTAAAGTACAAATATAAATTTATTTGTGTGTCAAACACAACGGTCTTAACTATATGAATACAGTATCACCTTACGGCTCTTGGAAATCACCTATTTCTTCCGATTTAATTGTTTCTGGAACTGTCGGGCTCGGACAAATTGCTATTGACGGCGATGATATTTATTGGGTTGAGGGAAGACCTTCGGAAGCGGGGAGAAGCGTCCTCGTGCGGCGCACTTCTGATAGTAAAATCAGCGACGTGACACCGCATCCTTTTAATGTTCGCACTCGCGTTAACGAATACGGCGGCGCTGCTTTTACAGTTGCTGGCGGTGTTGTCTATTTTTCTCATTTTGCCGACCAACGTATTTATACTCAAACATTAACTTCTCAACCAGAACCTCTGACACCTACTGCTAATTCTCGCTATGCAGATGCGATAGTTGACAAGCAAAGAAATCGCCTGATTTGCGTGCGCGAAGACCATGCAGGTGAGGGCGAACCTGTCAATACTATTGTTAGCATCAATTTAGATAAGGGCGAAGATATTCAAATCTTAACTCAGGGGAATGATTTTTATGCTTCCCCTCGTTTAAGTCCTGACGGTTCTCAACTTTCCTGGATTTGTTGGAACCATCCAAATATGCCGTGGGATGGCACAGAATTGTGGGTAGCAGAAATTAATGCTAACGGTTCTTTAGGGGAAAAATACTTAGTTGCTGGCGGGGTTGATGAGTCGATTTTTCAACCGGAATGGTCGCCCGATGGAGTTTTGTATTTTGTTTCTGACAAGTCGAACTGGTGGAATTTCTATAGAACCGTCAATCCCCGCTTGCCGAGGGAACAGCAAGAGGTCGAAGCTCTGTGCGAAATGGCGGCTGAATTCGGACTTCCTCAGTGGGTTTTTGGAATGTCTACTTATGGCATTGTGTCGGAAAGCAAAATTATTTGCACCTACACTCAGCAAGGCCTGTGGTATTTAGCGAGTCTTGATTTAACGACAAAGCATTTGACAACTATTGAGACACCATACACTGATATTTCGTCTGTCATAGGGCGGGGAGAAACTGTTATTTTTATGGCAGGTTCGCCGACTGAATCCACTGCTATTGTACAACTAAATCTAGCAACAAATAAACTAGAAATATTGCGCCAATCGAGCAACTTAAGCATCAATGCGGGTTATCTTTCAGTACCTGAACCAATTGAATTCCCGACGGAAAAGAATTTGACTGCTTTCGGTTTCTTCTATCCTCCGAAAAATCAATATTTCGCAGCACCTGCGGGTGAAAAACCGCCGCTTGTTGTTAAAAGCCACGGCGGCCCAACTGCTGCTACTTCTAGTAGCATGAATTTGAAAATTCAATATTGGACGAGTCGCGGTTTTGCCGTACTTGATGTTAATTACGGGGGTAGCACTGGTTACGGCCGAGAATACAGAAAAAGACTGCAAGATAGTTGGGGAATTGTCGATGTTGATGACTGCACTAACGGTGCTAAATATTTAGCTCAAAAAGGTTTAGTTGATGGCGAAAGAATGGCGATCGCCGGAGGCAGCGCAGGGGGGTACACTACTCTATGCGCTCTTACTTTCCGCGATGTGTTTAAGGCCGGTGCGAGCTATTATGGAGTTAGCGATTTGGAAGCTTTGGCGACGGATACTCACAAGTTTGAAGCGCGCTATCTGGATGGATTGATTGGCCCTTATCCTGAAAGAAAAGATTTGTATGTAAATCGTTCGCCGATTCATTCCGCCGAACGTTTATCTTGTCCGGTTATCTTCTTTCAAGGATTAGAAGATAAAGTGGTTCCGCCCAATCAAGCAGAAATGATGGTAGAAATATTAAAAGCTAAAGGTTTGCCGGTTGCTTATGTTGCTTATGAAGGGGAACAGCACGGTTTTCGCCGCGCTGAAAATATCAAAAGAACTCTTGACGGCGAATTCTATTTCTATTCGCGGGTGTTTAAGTTTGAGTTAGCTGAACCTGTGGAGGAAGTGGTGATTTTCAATCTTTAAAAAACATTAAGTTTGCAGTTGCTCGGTCTTCCATAAAACGCACCTGCAAGCTATATCATAATTGGCAAATTTTAAATGTGATTTACTTCACAAATTTTGCTGTTTATTGTCACACCTTTAAAGGGAATATAGCTATAAATTTTTATAGTGCGATCGCCTTTTGTTGTTGCAGAAACGCCCGATCGCGATCGTCGAACTTAGACTCAATCGCTATGCAAACTCCTGTCCACCTGATTCCATGTGCTTTGGCCGAGCTGTTTGCCGAAGTGAATCAAAATGGCTACATTACTCTAGCCGATAGGTATGGTTTGATGGCTGCTATTTTTGACGAAAATTTGACTGAGGAAGACAAGCGCTCGATCGATCGGCTGCTGCGCTCTGTGTGCCGGGGAAGGATAAAATTAGTTAACGAATTGTCTATGCTCAGGTAAGTTACGACATTTTTCCTGAAAAGTAGTTTTAAACATCTCAATAATCAAAAAAGTCCCAATTGTCTGGTAGTTGGGACTTCGAGCGAGAAAACTATTGTTAATTTTTTATCGACATATAACTTACGCAAAAAAAAGGTTTAGCGCGCGAATTTATAGCGGTAGGGTTTGTACTGCGAACCTTACATATAGTGTTGCGTAAGTGCTGAACAAGTTTAATGCGCAGGTATAGTTGTAGCCAACTGTAACTTACTCAAACTTTCTTCAGGCTGAACATCCATCTGATAGCTGAGTGCCGAAGGAATCCCGAGCACGCAGCACGGAAAATTATTGCCTAGTTCCCTAACCAGCGAGTGGTTTCCCGAATCGCAGCCCAAGAAAAGTAAGTTGGCTGATTCTAATTCAACCACATTTCTCAGTTCTGTAGCAACCCGCCCGATGCGTAAATGAGCTTTGAATAAACCGCGCCATTCCTCAGCCAAACAGCGCGCTTGCCACAGCAACTTATCTGCTACCTCGTACTCATTATTTTGACCATAAATGGCTTGTAAATAATGCGGGTCTATCCAATTTTTTTGCTGGGATAC
Organism: Microcoleus sp. Pol12B4; assembly: GCF_036701385.1. Taxonomy (NCBI): domain Bacteria; kingdom Bacillati; phylum Cyanobacteriota; class Cyanophyceae; order Oscillatoriales; family Microcoleaceae; genus Microcoleus; species Microcoleus sp. Pol12B4. Next base: position 5,141 of record NZ_JAUBQR010000136.1, read on the forward strand.
CGATGGGATTTCGGTGGGTAGAGCGAGCGCAGGTACTGCACAATTAAGGGCGAATGTTTCCTCTAACTCCGACACTTTTTGCTGTGCAGCCAAAGCATTTGCTACAGCTAATTTGCAAGTATCTTCGCGGTAACTTTTTTGCGATTCGTCGATCACGTAGACGACTTGAACCGTAACTTCTTTAGTTGTTACTAAACGAGTTTGATGCGCTATCCAAAGGGTAATATCCAGAGCTATTTGACTTTGGGGGGAACTGTTGTAACCGACAATAAAATTGATTGTTTTTGCCTGTTTTGGGGATTTTGATTTCTTAGAAACTGGTAATGTTTGCTCCGGCAGCAATACCATTTCTTCTGCTAAATTTTGGTATCCCAATGCACTTTCAAAACGCGCTAACATTGTTTTGAGATTCACAGGCTTAACCTCTCTTAAGTGAATTATTATGTCGATCCGTCGGGTGTTATTCGTCTTGAGTAAAGTAGCGATCGAGAAAATTCAAAGCATAGTTGCGGAGTTCGTAATAATCCTTCGATTCCCGCAACTCCTGGCGATCGCGCGGGTGCGAAAACGGCACTGACAAAATCTCCCCTATTGTTGCCGCCGGACCGTTTGTCATCAGCACAATGCGATCGGACATATAGATAGCTTCATCTACATCGTGAGTAATCATCATTGCAGCTTGTCTGTGATTTTCCCAGATATCCAGCACCTGTTTCTGCAACTTGCCGCGAGTCAGAGCATCTAATGCTCCAAATGGTTCGTCCATTAATAACATTTTCGGTCGGATCGCCAAAGCTCGCGCAATCCCAACCCGCTGTTTCATGCCCCCTGAAATTTCGTCTGGATATTTATCGGCTGCCGATGTTAAGTTTACCATTGCTAGGTGTTCGTTGACAAGACTAATCTTCTCGGAACGGCTAAGACTTTGCAAAACTTCATCAATTGCCAGCCGAATATTTTCCCGCACCGTCAGCCACGGCAGCAATCCGTAGTGCTGGAATACCATCATGCGATCGGCTCCAGGTTTGCGAATTTCTTTTCCTTCCAGTGTCACAATTCCCCCGCTCTGTCTTTCCAAACCCGCCACTATTTTTAGCAGCGTTGATTTGCCACAGCCAGAGTGACCAATTACCGAAATAAATTCGTTTTCTCCAATACTTAAATTGATATTTTCCAAAACGCTAAAATCGCTACCATCCGCACTTTTATACGATTTGAACAACTTGTCAATTTCGAGAAATTCAGATTTTGTTTTAACTTGGCTGCTGGCTTCAATAGAAGTAGAAAAGTATTGACTCACGGTCTTCTCCTAAAAAGTAGTAAAGTGTTAATTTGATTTCCGAACGGTTGCGTAAACGGTAAGGTGCAAGCCCTCGCAGAGGTTCTGGGTTTAGGAATGTAGAAATTAAGACAGAAAAAAAGACTGAGGGCGGTTTACTCGAATTTCAAAACTATTCAAATAACCCACCGGATCGCTAGGATCAAATGCCTTTTTATCAATGAAAAGTTCTGCAGGTTCCACTTGGTAATCCTCCTGGGGACAATCAATACCCATTTCGGCAACAATCTTGCGGTAAAGGTCGGTTCTCCAAGCTTTTTTAGTTAATTCCTCAGCATTTTTGGGAACTTCTTTAATCTGTCCCCAGCGAGCGGCTTGAGTCATCAACCAAATACTCTGAGACTGCCACATAAATGTTGAATGATTTCCCGGTATTTGAGGCAAATTCTTAGGAATGTCATAGAAAATAGTTGCATCTTCCGATTGTATGGTGCGCTCTTTTCCGTCAAACCCTCCATAGTTGTAGTCGCCAACTATTGCGGGTCGCGTAAATTTGTCGGTCGCCCCTTTTTTCGGTTTCGCCCCCGTAAACGATCGCTCAGTCAGCAGCGCCGATATTTCACTGCGATTTTCCGGCTTGCTGCAATACTGACAAGCTTCCACCATTGCCTTAACCAGCGAGTAATAAGTCTTCGGATTTTCCTCAATGAATGATTGCATTACTCCCAAAAGGCGATCGGGATGTCCCAGCCAAACTTCCTTGCCTTGCACGAAGGTAAAACCCACTCCCAAATTGCCTTGAATTGCCCGCGTATTCCAAGGTTCGGCCACCATGTAAGCCTGCATGGCGCCAATCCTGATGTTCGTTACCATCTGCGGCGGCGGCACAATAATTACCCGAAATTCTTTGAACGGATCGACACCCGCAGCCGCCGATATGTAGCGGACAAAGTATTCGTAAATCGCAGAACTCAGAACCACTGCCCAAACCCTGTTTTCCGACGGCTGACTGTCAAAAAAGGCTCGAAATTGTTTGCCAAATTCTTCTAAATTGCCGTTGTATTCGTGCCACGGGCGTAAACCGGAATCCCACATAGCTTTGTTCATCGTCATGGCGTTGCCGTGGCGGTGAATTGTCATTGCCGCGCACAGGGGTGCGTGACGCGCTCCTTCGGCGCCAATTCGGGCGTTTGTGACGGCGCCGGATACGACTGGGGAGGCGTCGAGGCGGCCGAAGATTACGCCGTCGCGGGAGGTTGCCCAGCTTGCTTCGCGGTTGAGTTGGACGTTTAAACCGTATTTGCGGAAAAAGCCTTTTTTCCAGGCGATCGCAAATGGTGCACAATCGTTAACCGGCACGTATCCTACGGTTAAATTTGGTTTTTCTAAGGTTCGGAAATCGACTATCGGCTTTACCGTTAAGGCTTCTTCTGTCAGTCCTTTTGCCGATCGATCCGCGCTAATTCCACAACCAGATAAAGCCATTCCCGCCGCCGCCGATCCGATTCCTTGCAAAAACTCTCGGCGGTTCCATTCATTGGAAAACTTGTCACTCATATTTAATTTGACTAATGACTGTTAACTGTTGACTGTTGACTGTTAGCAACTGACAACTGCTTTCCTAACAACTGCCAACTGACTAATCACTAATGATTAATGACCGAGCGATGCGTTACCAATTCCTGAACTTTGTCAACAGCAGCGTCGAGCAACAGTCCAGTTAAACCAATTACAAACACCGCTAAGAATACCGAACTCAGGTTCAAACGGCTCCATTCATCCCAGACAAAAAAGCCAATTCCCACACCGCCTGTCAGCATTTCCACCGCCACAATCACCAGCCAAGCAATCCCCAAACTAATCCGCAAACCTGTAAAAATGTATGGCAAACTCGCCGGCCAAATTATCTTGGTAATCCGCCTCCAGCGCGGCATTTCCAACACTCGCGCCACATCCAGATAATCCTGGGAAACGCTAGAAACTCCCAAGGCTGTGTTGATAATTGTCGGCCACAAAGACGTGATAAATATGACAAAAATTGCCGACGGCTCTGCTAAATTAAAAATCGATAAAGCTATCGGCAGCCAAGCTAGCGGCGACACCGGTTTGAAGATTTGAATCAGCGGATTGAGCGCCATCATTGCCGGTTTCGACATCCCGATGAGAAATCCCACGGGAATCGCAACTGCTGCACCCAGGAAAAATCCCACCAACACCCGCCGCAAACTCGCTAGTAGCAGCCAGCCAATGCCTAAATCTCCAGGCCCGCGCTGATAAAATGGATGGAATATGTAATCTAAATTAGCGATTAACGCCTGATAGGGAGTGGGAATCAAATCGCTGTTGAAGCTGGCAACAATCCACCACACACCAAGAATTCCCAAAAAACCCGCCGCAGGCAACAAAACAGCATCTCGGATAACAACGGGTTTGACCCGCTTCCACGTTGCAACTCCTGCAACTGCGATCGCAGATAAATTAAGCTGTATGAACATTTCAATCTCCTTCAGAGTCAGGGCAGGTACAAGAATCTTGAACAATACCAACCTGAGACACTGACGAAGCCAAACAATCTTTTTCAGAAATTTGGCTTTTCAGTCTCTTCTCAATGCCTGCGAAGTTAGCTGACGGGCTAGGACTGAGAGATGTCCTTCTCCTTAGATTTCAAAATCAAAAATTACACTCAAATTTGGCAATTTTTAACTTTGCTTTATAATTCACTAGAGATTCGCCCCGAAAATTGGTTCCTCCGCTCCCGCCACACGCTTGGTTTGATCGCGCAGTGCTGGATTAGGCTTGACTTTTTAAGCCAATTTATATTAAGCTAGCACGACCGTATAATTCTGTCAATACGTCTTTAGAAGTAGCTATTTGCAGCAAAGCTAAAAAGTTGAGAGAACTTTCAAAAAGTTAATTATTAAACTAACCTAGATATATAAAATACCATCGCTTACTTGATTTATATAAAAGCAATGATAGATTTTAGCCAAGCGTTACAAGATAAAATTGATATAATTACCGAAAACTGGATCGAAGCTGTTCGGGGCGACGAGGAAATCGGCACCGCCAAGCAACTCACTTACGATTCCGTGCGCGACAGCCTTCCCATCGTATTGGAAGCGATCGTAACTATGCTGTCCCAATCAGAAGAAAGCGACTTTCGGGCAGTTATACAAGAAAGTTTAGACCACGGGGCTGTCAGGGCACAACAAGGCTACGATGCCGAAGAAATTGCGCGGGAATACCGCTTGCTGCGGAGGGTAATTTTCGATGCTTTAGAGCCAGAATTGCTAAAAGGCTCAGCCGCAGAAGTGAACCGAGCTTATCGCTTAATTGACACGGCTCTCGACGAAGCAATTGCTGACTGTTTTCAAACCTATACCCAGGGAAGATTCCAAGAACTACAGGATTTGCAAAACCAATTGCAACTTACAAATCAAGAGCTGACTCGCTTACTTCGCGCCAGTCAAGAGAATATATCTCACTTAGCTCACGAATTGAAAACCCCCCTCACCTCTATTATTGGCTACTCAGAATTGTTTGTGCGCCAAATAAACAATCCTAGAGTTAAAGATTCGGCTCCCAATTTGGCACATATTGATAAAGTCCTCAACAACGGCCGACTATTACTTAGATTAATTAACGATACTCTCGAAATCTCGCGGTACGACACGGGACGCATAAAATTGCAGGTAAGTGCCACAAATGTGCGATCGGCGATCGGTACTGTTGTCGAAATAATCGAGCCTTTGGCCAAAGCAAAAAATTTAGAGATCACCCTTGAGTGCGATCCGGTTCTCGATCAAGTTATGACAGATTACTTGCGCTTGCAGCAAATTATCACCAACTTAGTGAGCAACTCCATTCGCTATACCCAAGCTGGTACTATTACCATAAAAACCGAATTATTGTCAGACCAACATTGGAGTCTCTGCATCAACGATACAGGAATTGGCATTGCTTCAGAAGACTGCGATCGGATTTTTCAACCCTATTTTCGAGCCAACAGCTCCGTGGCTTCTGGGATGCCGGACAGTACAGGCTTAGGGCTAGCAATTGTCGAGCGATTAGTCAACCTCTTGCAAGGTAAAATCGAATTAGTTTCTGAAGTAGGAGTTGGCTCCTCCTTCACTGTAATTTTTCCCTTAGAATTGGATGGAGTTTAGATTACTGTTAACTGTTGACTGTTGACTGTTGACTGTTGACTGTTGACTGTTGACTGTTGACTGTTGACTGTTGACTGTTGACTGTTGACTAATGACTAATGACTTATTCAAATCAGAAACCGAAGAGTTACATAAATAGCCGCAGTTATTAATTGCACCGCCATCACAGGCAGCCCGTAACGCAGAAAAGTTTGAAAAGAAATCCGGCGCCCGTGCAGTCAAAACCAGCCGCCGGTAACAAAACTGCATCTCGGATGACAACGGCTTTTACACGCTTCCACGTTGCAACTCCTGCAAGTGCGATCGCAGATAAATTAAGCTGTATGAACATTTCAATCTCCTTCAGAGTCAGGGCAGGTACAAAAATCTTGAATAATACCAACCTGAGACACTGACGAAGCCAAACAATATTTTTCAGAACATTTGACTTTTCAGTCTCTTCTCAATGCCTGCGAAGTTAGCTGACGGGCTAGGACTGAGAGATGTCCTTCTCCTTAGATTTCAAAATCAAAAATTACACTCTAATTTTTTGGCAATTTTTAACTTTGCTTTTTAATTCACTAGAGATTCGCCCCGAAAATTGGTTCCTCCGCTCCAGCCACACGCTTGGTTCGATCCCCCAGTGCTGGATTAGGCTTGACTTTTTAAGCAAGTCTGATATAATATTTCACGAGCATTAATTTTGTCAATATGTCTTTAGGAGTAGCCATTGGCGATCGGCAAAGCTCAAAAGTTGAGAGAAAATTCAAAAAATTAACTATTAAACTAACCTAGAGATATAAAATGCGATCGCCCACTTATTTCTATACTTGAGCCATGAGAGACTTTAGCCTCGCGCTGCAAGATCGAATCGACATAATTATACAAAACTGGATAGAAGCTGTACGCTGCGACGACCAACTGGAAACCGCTAAGGAACTCACCTACAATGGCGTGCGCGACAGCGTTCCAATGGTACTGCAAGCGATCGTAACCATGCTTTCCCAATCCCAAGAGAGCGACATTCGCACACTCGTAGAAAAAAGTTTAGAACACGGAACTCTCAGGGCAAAACAAGGCTACGACGCCGAAGAAATTGCGCGGGAATACCGCTTGCTGCGCTGGGTAATTTTCGAGGCTTTAGAGCCAGAATTGTTCAAAGCCTCGGCCAGAGAAGTCAGCAGAGCTTATCGGTTAATTGACACGGCGCTCGACGAAGTAATTGCTAAATGTTTCCAAACCTTTACCCAGGAAAGATTCCAAGAACTAAAGGATTTGCAAAACCAATTACAACTTACAAATCAAGAACTAACTCGCTTAGTTCGCGCCAATCAAGAGAACTTATCTCACTTAGCTCACGAATTAAAAACTCCCCTCACCTCTATTATCGGCTACTCAGATTTGTTTTTGCGCCAGCAACAAAACTATTCCGACATTAAAGGTTCTGTTCCCAATATAGGACATATTGATAGAGTCCTCAACAGCGGCAGACTGTTGCTGAGATTGATCAACGATACTCTGGAAATTTCGCGGTACGAAGCCGGACAAATCAAGTTACAGCTAGCTGCAATCAGCCTGCCAGATGTACTCGCCACTGTTGTTGAAATAATCGAGCCTTTAGCGAAAGCCAAAGGTTTAGAGATAGCTGTTGAGTGCCATCTATCAAACGATCAAGTGGTGACAGATTGCTTGCGCTTGCAGCAAATTATCACAAACTTAACCAGCAACGCCATTCGCTACACCACAGCCGGTACTGTTACAATAAAAAGCGAACTTTTGCCAGCAGATAAATATTGGACAGTAACTGTCTCAGATACAGGAATTGGCATTGCTCCCGAAGACTGCGAGCGGATTTTTCAACCCTATTTTCGAGC
>NZ_JAUBQR010000136.1:12538-17235 GCF_036701385.1 Microcoleus sp. Pol12B4
AGCGTGCTCCAATCTAAATCCCGCAAAATATTATTAACAGAATCAATTTTGGAATGGTGAGCTAAAAGCATTGCCAAAGCAGCCCCCAACAAAGCAACGGCTGCCGGTGAAATAGGCACGGGCAGAGACTCTCCTATGACAAAAAATGTCAGCACGAAAGTTATAATTAAGCCGCCCACTGCTAAGACTCGCGGGTGATTAATTTGTGGGCGCGGCAAATGTTCCAAATCGTCTAAGTTTTTGTGCCAAATTTCGCGGAACAGCCAAGGCAACATAACTACTATCACTCCTACGGCAATTGCCCCGCCCAAACTTAACTTTATCAGGTATTCTGCAAAGCTCATGTTAATAGCATCGCCGACAATAAATGTCGCCGGGTCGCCTACGATTGTTAGCAGTCCCGAACTGTTAGCTACAAATACCATTAAAATCAGTAACGGCACAAAATCTACACCGACTTCTTCTGCCATTGGCGGAATTAATGGTGCTAGCAGCATGACTGTCGTAGCATTGGGCAAAACTGCACAAATTGGCGTAGTAATTGCGACAATACCCAGCAAGAGATTTTTGCCTTTGCCTTTAGCCAAAAGCACCATTTGAGTTGCCAAGTATTCAAATACTTTGGTAGGCTCAAAGGCTCTCACCATTACCATCACTCCGAAAAATAAGCCCAAGGTGGCGTGACTCCGACCGATATATTCGATCGCGTTGTTTAACGTCATCACGTGGGTAAAAACCAGAATTACCGCTCCAAGAAATGCCGCAACTGTGAGGTGTATCCATTCTGTAATTATTAAGAAAATTACACATATAAATGTTGTTGCAGCAATCACAGCTTGCAGGTTTTCCATTTAGTCCCCTGAAAAAAATAAAACTTAAAAATTAAAAACTCTCGGTTCGAGTGAATATACTACTTTCTGGCTCTTCTGTCAATAAATTTAAGTGCTGATTTTGGCAGCAACAAGCTGGAAGCGACTCATCAAGAGCTCTCCGGTACACGGAAAAAATTACCTCAAAACTACTTCTTTTGGGAGGGTCGCGATCGGCAGAAGTTTGGTATGGCGATCGGGCGATCGCTCAACTACAATGAAGCATGGGCAATCTCTGCCAAACTCAACCCCCACGCAGACATCATGGACTACAGCCAAGTGCTCGCCGAAAAAACCGATACTATCGTCCAAAACTGGATTGAAGCAGTTCGTCAGGATCGGAAAATTGAAACCGCTGACGCCTTACCGCACTCAGCAATCGAAAATCACATACCTCACCTGCTGGCGGCGATGGCCACAGTGCTTTCCCAATATCAAAACAGCGAAATAAAACTAATAATTGAAGCCAGTTTAGATCACGGATTTCTCAGAGCAGAACAAGGCTACGATGCTGCAGAAGTAGCCCAGGAATACCACTTATTGCGTCAAGTAATATTCTCGCAATTAGAATCAGAATTGCTAGCAGGAACTACCGCCGACGTATTCAGAGCTTTTCGGCTGATAGATGCCGTACTAGACGAAGCAATTGCCCAATGTTTCAACAGCTACGTCGTTCAGAGGCTGCAGGAACTTCAACAAATCCAAACTCAGTTACAACTCACCAATCAAGAACTCTCTCGCCTGGTCAGCGTCCATCAAGAAAACGTCTACCATTTGGCTCACGAACTCAAAACTCCTCTCAACTCAATTATTGGTTATTCCGAACTATTCCTGCGAAAAGAAAAATGGCAATCAGAAGTCAAAGATACCCTCCCCGGCATCGAACACATCGAGCGAGTATTGCGTAACGGCAGACACTTGCTTCGCATGATTAATGACACACTAGAACTTTCTCGCGCCGATGCCGGCAAAATTAAACTTAACCTGCAGCGAACTAATGTACAATCAGTAATTAACACCGTAGTAGAAATGATGCAGCCAATTGCGGATGCTAAAGGATTAAAGCTCGCTGTTACCAGTGACTGCGCCCCAAGACAAGTAATCGCCGACGCACAGCGGCTGCAACAAATTCTGATCAACCTGCTGAGCAATGCCATTCGCTATACAGAATCTGGTAGCATCGAATTAAGTTGTTACCCTGCTGGAGAAGGAAAGTGGGCGATCGCAATTACAGATACCGGCATTGGCATCGCCCCCGAAGATACAAAGCGCATCTTTGACCCCTTCTTTCAAGCAGGAGAAGCCGGCAAACAGCTCTTTCCCACCGAAAGCACTGGCCTGGGATTAGCAATAGTATCGCGGCTCGTCACGCTGCTGCAAGGCAAAATCGAGTTAGTATCACAAATAGGAGTTGGCTCAACTTTTACCGTGATTCTGCCGCAAGAAGTTAAAATACTCCAAGAAGTAAGCTAAACATTAAGTTCAAATTTTTACATCCGAAAATCCTATGCCCGCAGCCAACCTGAGCCCTTCCACCACAGCCTTTCCCCTCACCGCCGTAGTCGGGCAAGAAGCAATCAAATTAGCCCTGCTGTTAGCAGCAGTAGATCCCGGATTGGGAGGAGTTGCGATCGCAGGCCGCCGCGGGACAGCAAAATCAGTAATGGCCCGCGCCTTGCACTCATTACTGCCACCCATTGAAATTGTTAAAGATTCTTTTTGCAACGCCGAACCTAATGATATTCTTGCCGAACAAGCATCAGGCTTGTTACCAGAAAATGGCGGCAAAGATACCCACACCACCGATACTAATTCCTTAACTACTGAAATAATTCCCACACCATTCATTCAAATTCCTTTGGGTGTCACTGAAGACAGACTTTTAGGTTCAGTCGATGTCGAACAATCAGTAAAATTCGGCCAAACCGTATTTCAACCCGGACTCTTAGCCCAAGCAAATCGAGGGGTACTTTATGTAGACGAAATTAACCTCCTCGATGACAACATTTCCAACCAATTGCTAACAGTATTAACCGAAGGGCGCAACCAAATAGAGCGCGAAGGCATTAGCTTCCAACACCCCTGCAAACCTCTATTTATCGCCACTTACAACCCCGAAGAAGGGCCGCTGAGAGAACATTTGCTCGATCGAATCGCGATCGTACTTTCAGCCGACGCAGCACTCGAAATAGAAGAAAGAGTCTATGCAGTAGAACAAGCTTTATCCTACTCCAGCTCTCCTCAAGAATTTTTAAATCAATACAGCGAAGACACCGACAACCTCAAAACCCAAATCATCCTAGCCAGAGAATGGCTAAAAGATGTCAGCATTAAACGCGAACAAATTGCCTACCTAGTAGAAGAAGCCATCCGGGGTGGCGTTCAAGGACACCGCGCCGAAATATTCGCAGTCCGCGTCGCCAAAGCCGCCGCCGCCATCGAAGGACGCACAGAAGTTAACGCCGAAGATTTGCGCCGCGCCGTAGAATTAGTCATCGTACCCCGCGCCACCATCATCCAAACTCCCCCAGACGAAAACTCTCCTCCTCCTCCCCCCCCACCGCCTCCCCAAAAGCAGTCAGAACAAGAACAAGACGAACCAGAAAACGAGCAAGAAGACGAAGAAGACCAAGAGGATGAAGACAACCCGGAACCTGAAGAAGAACCAGAAAAAGATACCATTCCCGAAGAATTTCTTTTCGACCCCGAAGGCGTAATTCTCGACCCCAGCGTGCTTTTCTTCGCCCAAGCCGCCAGCCGCCAAGGCAAATCGGGCAGCCGCAGCACCATTTTCTCGGAAGATAGAGGCCGTTACGTCAAGCCGGTATTGCCCAAAGGCCCCGTCCGCCGCATCGCCGTTGACGCCACCCTCAGAGCCGCCGCACCCTACCAAAAAGCCCGCCGCGACAGGAATTCTAACGCCCCCCAACCCCCCCTTGCTAAGGGGGGGCAAGAGGGGGTTCAGCGTCGTGTATTTGTGGAACAGGGAGACATTCGGGCGAAGCGCTTGGCCAGAAAAGCTGGAGCTTTAGTCGTATTTGTCGTCGATGCTTCGGGTTCGATGGCCCTCAACCGGATGCAGTCGGCCAAAGGTGCAGTCATGCAGCTACTCACAGAAGCTTATCAAAGCCGCGACCAAGTTGCTCTGATTCCCTTTCGCGGAGAACAAGCAGAAGTGCTGCTACCGCCGACTCGCTCGATAGCCTTGGCCCGCAAGCGTTTGGAACGGTTGCCCTGCGGCGGCGGTTCCCCCCTGGCCCACGGTTTGACTCAAGCAGTGCGGGTGGGAGTCAACGCGCGGCAGTCTGGAGATATCGGTCAAGTTGCGATTGTCGCCATTACTGACGGACGCGGCAATATTCCTTTGGCTCGTTCTTTGGGGGAACCGATTGTAGATGGAGAAAAGCCTGATATTAAGCAGGAATTGTTAGAAATTGCTGCCAAAATTCGCGGGTTGGGAATGCAGTTGCTGGTGATTGATACCGAGAGCAAGTTTATTTCGACTGGCTTTGCGAAGGAATTGGCCAAGACTTCTGGAGGGAAATACTATCACTTGCCCAAAGCTACCGAACAGTCGATCGCAGCTATGACTAAAAATGCTCTGCGCGACGCGATCGGCTAAAATCCTGATACCCGCATTTATCTGCGTTTATCCGCGTTTATCTGCGGTTAAAAATCCAAAAATTAGACTTTTTGCCAAAAGTCTAATTTTTAACTCTCACTCTCCGGCGAGTCAGCGCCAGCGAACCCGCAACTAAACCCAACCCTACCACCGTCGAAGGCTCAGGAATTCTTACGGGCAGAGGTACGCGGTTTGCCGTCCCCCGG
>NZ_JAUBQR010000136.1:17335-18598 GCF_036701385.1 Microcoleus sp. Pol12B4
TTTTGCAAACAAAGTGTAAAGCTGTCAAAATGATAGATAGCAATTCTCAGCCAAAATTAGGTAAATCCTCGTGAGTAACACTAGCAATTTCCGCGAAGCCGTGCGCGAGGCCAAAAACCACGCGCTGGTAGGCCCGAACGTCATCTCCAACGCTCTCCCCTTCGTGGGCGCCGGACTTGTCTTAACTGCTGTCGGCACCTACGGCGGCCTCGGAGTGATTCGTAACTATCCCGGGATCTTCTTTCCTACATTCATCGCCGCGATCGTCGTAGAATTGATTCTCTTCTTCATCGCCCGCGGTGCCGCCGAACAAGGCAACAAAAACACCGCTTTGCCCCTGCTGGCAACCTACAGTCTGCTTTCCGGCTACACTCTCAGCGGATTGGTATTTACAGCCCTCAGAACCCAAGGCGTCGGCATCTCCGGCATCGCTTTTGCAGCCCTCGGATGCGGCATTACCTTTATCGCCGCCCGCCAAATTGGCTCCAACCTTTCTGAAGAAGACGGCATGGCCCTCACCAAAACTATCAGTTTAGGTGTGATTGCTTTGTTAGTCGTCGTTGGCGGTCAGTTTCTGCTCTCTCTCTTTGGCGTCTACACCCCAACCTGGTTAGAAATTGGCATTTCTGGCATCGGCGTGTTTATATTTGCCGGCGCTGCGATCGTCGATTTTTACATATTACCCCGCAGCTACCGCGACGACCAGTATTTGCCCGCCGCTCTGTCGATGTACTTGACCTACATCAACTTGTTCATTTTCATTCTGCGCCTGCTGATTGCTATCAACAGCCGCGATTAATTGAAACTTTAGCTTAAAAAAAACTGCGGCTCGATCGACATCCGGCCGCGGTTTTTTTTATTAAGATTTGGAATCAAGATAGTAGTCCTCGCCTCCTCTGTCCCTCATACAAAAAACTTATATCATGTTCACAGCGGACAGACATAAGGTATAATTTTAATTTTTAATCACTCAATCAAAACTATTGCTATCTAATTGTGTCGATCGCGATTTCAATATTAATCACAAATTAATTGGGGAAAACTCATGTACTTAAAATATGAAGATATCAGAAGAGTCAGCGTAGAAATTACCTCCCGGTGCAATGCAGCTTGTCCGCAGTGTCCCCGCACCGGCAACCCGATTTTGCCGGGGGCGGAATTAAAGATGGAGGATATTGAGAGAATTTTCCCACAAGAGTTTTGCTCTCAGTTGGATTTGGTGTATATGTGCGGCAACTACGGCGATGCTATGACTAGCAATAC
>NZ_JAUBQR010000137.1:0-8053 GCF_036701385.1 Microcoleus sp. Pol12B4
AGCAACTCTCAGCTATCGACCGAAAATTTATCCGCAGCGAATTACTCTGTTTAGATCGAGGGAAAAGCTAAGCATGAATCATCAAGATCCGACTCTTGGCTGGAGTGAATTAACGGCCCAAAAAGTAGAGGTGATTAGAGTTCCTGGGAATCATCTTACTATGTTGAGAAAGCCCTGTGTCGAGGTGCTGGCTCAACAGCTAAAGCATTGCTTGGAGAAGGAATTAAGTCATTGAGTTGCCCGCGTGCTGGTGTGCCGCAACCGGGTTTGATGTGCGAAAGCGCTATTAGTCCTGAATCCGATCTTCATCTGCGTGAATCAGCGTCAATCCATTGTCATCTGCGATTAATACATTGTCTTTTTTTAACCGCAGATGAGGGCAGATAAACACAGATTAACGCAGATGAGTTAGATCGATTCCGGTTGCACCCTCCATCCGCGATCGTTGAGTGATGACTGTTCTGAAATGCCTCAATCTAAAATCTAAAATTGCCCAATGGATTGCGCGATGCTGAAGATGATAGCACCCAAACCTGCTGCGATCGGAATTGTCACCAGCCAAGCCGAACCAATTGACAGCAAAGTTTCCAAGCGTACTGTTTTCCAAGCTTTGATCAGCCCGACTCCGACGACTGCACCGACTAAAGCGTGGGATGTGGAAACTGGCAAACCGAAGCGGGATGCTAGCAAGACTGTGGTGGCTGTGGCTAATTCCGCGCAAAATCCGCCGCTTGGTTGGAGTTCGATGATCTTTTCGCCAACTGTGGCAATTACATTTTTACCCCAGATGGCTAAACCGATGACTATTCCTGCGCCTCCGACGACTAAAATCCACAGTGGTACGCTGAAATCCTCTGAGGGAAAGGAACCTGTGCGCCGGATGTAGGCGATCGCAGCTAGGGGAGCAACTGCATTTCCTACGTCGTTGGAACCGTGGGAAAATGCTACAAAACAGGCGCTTAAGACTTGAAATCTCGCCATTTGTTGCTCGATGAGAGAATGGCGGAGTTTCGGAGTTTCGGAGGGGGGGAGAGTGGGAGAGGGGGAGAGTGGGAGAGTGGGATAGTTTGTGTTTGTACTTCTTCCTTCTTCCTTCTTCCTGACATCCGTTACAGAATCCGTTGCCGAACTTCCTTCTTCCTTCTTCCTTCTTCCTTCTTCCTTCTCAACTGATTCTAATTTTTTCCAGCTATTGAGTGTGAGGACGATCGCCCCAATACTCCCGATGCCAATGACAATATCGTGAGTTGGAAGATTCCAGCCAAATCGATCGTGCGCTAGGGCGATCGCCCCTGTCTGCACCAAAGCCACATCGACAACAGACGGCAGTACAATTATCCCAAATACGCTCAGCATTGCTGCACTCAGCCAAGGTATCCACTCGCGCATTTGAGATAGAGGATCTGGCCGATCGAGAATCGAATACTTTACGACACTGTAAAATAGCGCGGCTAAAGCACCGCTGGCGATCGGTGTCGCCACCCAAGTTAGGGAGATCGTGCCGATGGTTCCCCAATTAACCGCATTAATTCCGGCTGCAACACAGCTAAAACCCGCGATCGCGCCCACCACTGCATGGGATGAAGAAACCGGCAAACCTCGACTGGTAGCGATTTGCAGCCAGATCCCGCAAGCTATCAGCACTGACACCATCCCGATTAAAAATACTTGCGGCTGAGTAGAGAACACATCTGCATTCACAACTCCTGTTGCCAGAGTTTCGGAAACTCCTTGGCCGAACAGCACTGCGCCGGAAAATTCCAGTATGCCTGCAACAATTATTGCCTGCCGCAGCGTTAGCGCCTTCGAGCCTACGGATGTCCCCATCGAGTTAGCGACATCGTTTGCCCCCAAATTGGCGGCGACGTACAAGGCCAGTGCAGCCATTGCCCCCAGTTGCAGAAATACGACCCCAGAGCTATCTAACATAGAAATTTTTTGACATAAAACGGGCATTTCGATATATGATAAGGGATTGTGAGTTTTGGTAAATCCCATGAAAGGCGCAGAAATAATCCGTTCTATCGAAACGGAAGAAATAAATAGAGTCAAGCAAGAACTTAATAAACAACTCCCCGAAATTTACGTGGGCGACACAGTGCGAGTCGGCGTGAAAATTAAAGAGGGTAACAAAGAACGGGTTCAGCCCTACGAAGGGACTGTGATTGCCATGCGCAACGGCGGGATTAATGAAACAATCACCGTCCGCCGCGTGTTTCAGGGCGTCGGAGTGGAACGGGTGTTTTTGATTCACTCGCCCCGCATCGCCACGATCCAAGTGATGCGCCGCGGGAAAGTCCGCAGAGCAAAACTGTACTACCTGCGCGATCGGGTGGGCAAAGCTACTCGCGTCAAACAGCGGTTCGATCGCTCCCTGTAGGAATGCACCCAGCTTTCCCTTGGTTCATGATTCATGGGAAATTGAAAAAAATCAAAAAAAAGTTTTCCATTTACGAGCGCACTGTGTTAAAATAGAAATCTAGAGGTTAAGCGAATTTCAGCAACCTCACCTGTGCGCTCTTAGTTCAGTTGGTAGAACGCAGGTCTCCAAAACCTGATGTCGGGGGTTCAAGTCCTCCAGGGCGCGCTGAATCACCAAACTTTAAATTCTGCCCGAAAGCGCCCGGACTATTGGCTGGCAACAGTCAAAACCGCAAACTTTCGGGTAGAATTAGTTTTTGTGGGCGGTTCGCAAAAAATGCCATCAACAAATGCTCGGTGTGGCTTTTCGATCGTCGGTTTCGGCGATCGGCATTTACATCGTTGAAGGGTTGGGCTTGTAAAAAAGTGATGGCTTTGGATTTGAGATTTTGGACTTGAGCGTAAGTGGTTAGTGTCAAAAAATCTGAGAGCCGCGGGCCACTCACACCATCTAAAATCTAAAATCTAAAATCGCAAGGGGGATTCAATCGTGGCGAAAAAAGACGAAGCTCAAGAAACTCAAGAAATAACGGCGCCGGGGTTTAACCCTGCGGGTTTTTTTAAGGAAACTAGAGAAGAACTCGACAAAGTGGTTTGGCCGAGCCGGCAGCAGCTAATCAGCGAGTCTTTGGCCGTGCTTTTGATGGTAATCCTCTCAGCAAGCCTGATCTATTTTGTGGATAATTTCTTTAACTGGGGCGCGGGAAAGGTGTTTGGGCCATGACTTTTGCATCAGAAGAATCTGAGTATTCCACAGAAGCGACGGGACAGGCAGCATCGCCAGAGGTGCCGGAGATTGATGCTCGCTGGTATGCTGTTCAAGTTGCCTCTGGCTGCGAAAAGCGCGTGAAGGCAAACTTGCAGCAGCGGATTCAAACTTTGGATGTTGCCGATCGCATCGTTCAAGTCGAAATTCCGCAAACTCCGGCAGTCAAAGTCGGCAAAGACGGTTCCAGGCGGCAGTCAGATGAAAAAATCTTTCCCGGCTACGTACTCATCCGTATGTTTATGGACGAGGATACGTGGCAGGTGATCAAGAATACCCCGAATGTAATTAATTTTGTCGGGGCAGAGCAGAAACGCCGCTACGGGCGCGGCAGGGGTCACGTCAAACCGCTACCTCTGAGTCATTCGGAAGTAGAACGGATCTTCAGAAACGCTCAGGAATCAGAACCAGTTGTCAAAGTATCGATGTCTGCTGGAGACCACGTTGTGGTACTTTCCGGGCCGTTTAAGGATTTTGAAGGTGATGTGATTGAAGTTAGCCCGGAACGAAACAAGCTCAAAGTTTTACTCTCGATTTTTGGGCGCGATACGCCTGTAGAATTGGAGTTCAATCAGGTTCAGAAACAGAACTAACTAATGGCAAAGAAAGTTGTTGCAGTAATTAAGTTGGCGATTACGGCGGGAAAAGCCAACCCAGCTCCTCCGATCGGCCCAGCCCTGGGTCAGCACGGCGTCAATATTATGATGTTTTGCAAGGAGTACAATGCTAGAACAGCAGACCAAGCGGGTCTGGTGGTTCCGGTAGAAATTTCGGTTTTTGAAGACCGCAGTTTTACGTTTATTCTCAAAACCCCGCCGGCGTCGGTTTTGATTCAAAAAGCCGCTGGCATTGCTAAAGGTTCGGGAGAACCTAATCGCAAGCAAGTAGGGACGATTACACAGGCTCAGTTACGAGAAATCGCTGAAACCAAAATGCCTGACCTCAATGCTAATGATGTTGAGGCTGCTATGAAAATTGTGGCAGGAACGGCTAAAAATATGGGCGTGGCGATCGCGGATTAAAGTCAGTTGTCAGTTGTCAGTTGACAGTTGGCAGTTGTCAGTAATTCAGGATTTTGAAGCTAAAATCTTCAAGCTCAAATCGCAAATCCTAAGTCGGTTCAGGGGGAGAAGCAAAGCTTCGCTAGTAACCGAAAACTGATAGATTTTAAGATTGCCCGATAGGTTCAATCTAAAATCTAAAATCTAAAATCTAAAATCGACTGACCCCAGGAGATAACAATGGCAAAGAAAGTATCGCGAAGACTGCAAGAACTTCAAAAGAAAGTTGAAGACAGACCTTATCTACCGCTGGAAGCTCTGCAACTTTTGAAAGAAACAGCAACCGCTAAGTTTGGCGAAGCGGCTGAAGCTCACATCCGTTTGGGAATTGACCCGAAATATACTGACCAACAGTTGCGGACAACTGTATCGCTACCAAAAGGAACTGGTCAAGTAGTCAGAATTGCGGTGATTGCTAAGGGCGAAAAAGTTAAAGAAGCTCTAAATGCCGGCGCGGATATTGCTGGTTCTGAAGAGTTGATCGATGAAATTCAGAAGGGCATGATGGACTTCGATTGCCTGATTGCTACCCCAGACGTGATGCCGTTGGTGGCAAAATTGGGCCGGTTGTTGGGCCCGCGCGGTTTGATGCCTTCTCCGAAAGGTGGCACGGTGACGACTGACATTGCTCAGGCGATCAACGAGTTTAAAGGTGGTAAACTAGAATTCCGTGCCGATCGAACTGGCATCGTTCATGTTATGTTTGGCAAGGCAGCTTTCTCAGCGGAAGATTTGCTCGTCAACCTTCATGCTTTGCAAGAAACTGTTGACCGCAACCGTCCTTCTGGTGCTAAAGGTCGCTACTGGCGTAGTTTGTACGTATCCGCAACAATGGGCCCGTCGATCGAAGTCGATATCAGTGCTCTGCGCGATACCAAACTTGATGCTGCGTAGAAAGAATTAAGCAGAAGGCAGAAGGTAAAAGACAGCTTCGGCTGTCTGTGTAAATCTCTCACAAGACTTACGCCAGACCCCTGCTAATGTCTGCCTTCTGGTGATAGCCTAATCAAAAATCAATAAGCTGAAGACCGCAGGTGCCGACCGCTTAATTTCCTGCCGAGGCTGAAGAAATAAAAACTCAAGATTCAAAGATTAGAAATTTTCTATTTTTAATTCTGACTTGTTAATTTTTAATTCTCTGCCCCGGCTCGAAGGTCGGGGTTTTTGACGGGCAGTTTTCGATCCTAAAAGGAGGTGAAATAAGTATGGGCAAAAGTTTAGCAGTAAAAAATGAGATTATTGCAGACCTCAAGCAAACCTTGAGCGAATCTCAACTGGCGATCGTGATTGACTACACGGGCTTAACTGTTGCTGAAATAACAGATTTGCGTCGGCGTTTGCGTCCGAAAGGCAGCAGTTGCCAAGTGGCAAAAAACACGCTGATGCGAATTGCTGTTGAAGGCAACGAAACCTGGCAGCCGATACAAGAATTGCTGACAGGTACGTCGGCGTTTCTGTTCGTGCAAGAAGATATTGGCGGCGCGATTAAAGCTTACCAAGAATTCCAAAAAGTCTCTAAGAAGACTGAACTTCGCGGCGGCGTGATGGAAGGACGGGTACTGAAAGAAGCTGATGTTAAAGCATTAGCCGATCTGCCGTCGAAAGAACAACTCATGGCTCAAATTGCTGGCGCTATCAACGGTGTCGCAACCAAGTTGGCTGTGGGTATCAATCAAGTTCCTACTTCGATCGCTCGCGGTCTTAAAGCTTATGCTGAAAAAGACGGCGATTCAGCAGAAGTAACAGCAGAAGCACAACCAGAAGCGCAACCAGAAGCAGAAGCAGAAAGCGCATCTGTGTAAGTCATTAGTAATTAGTCATTAGTCCTCAGTCATTAATATTTAGCAATATATAGAAGACTGGAGACGAAAAACTAATGATGAATGAGCAAATCTCAAATCCGAAATCCCAAACCTACAATTGAACTAGGAGTTTAACGAATGTCTACTGCAACTGATGAAATCTTGGAAAAACTTAAGTCTCTGACTTTGCTCGAAGCTTCTGAATTGGTCAAGCAAATTGAAGAAGCTTTCGGCGTCAGCGCTGCTGCTCCTGTAGGCGGCATGATGATGATGCCTGGTACGGGTGGTGGTGCTGGTCCTGAACCCGTAGAAGAGCAAACTGAGTTTACTGTCATGCTCGAAGAAGTTCCTGCTGACAAGAAAATAGCAATTCTGAAGGAAGTCCGCGCAATTACCGGTCTGGGCCTGAAGGAAGCAAAAGATTTGGTAGAAGCCGCACCGAAAGCAGTTAAGGAAGCTATTGCTAAGGAAGCTGCTGAAGAAATGAAGAAACAGCTTGAAGCTGTGGGCGCAAAGATTTCTATCAAGTAATCAGAGAATGTAGTTGATATCAATTCCGGTGACACCGGAATGATGGTTAACAGTTAACTGTTAACCGTTAACTATTCCCTAAAATTAATCGCGCGATAGTTACATCTCTCGCGCGATTAATTATTTTTGGCGTAGAGAAACGGCGGGAGTGCGGTGTCCTCTTAGATTTTAGAGGCGGCTTCTATCTGCCGCACGACTGTTAAAGCAGAATAGGACACACCCGCAGTTCCTTCTCCGGGATGGGTGGAGTCGCCTACTAAACATAAGTTTTTAATTGGTGTGCGGTTTGCAAATCCGAAGGGGCCGAAGGTTGGTATTCGCTGGCCGATGCCGCCGACAACTCCTTGATCTCTAGCTGTGTAGCGGGCAAAGGTGCGGGGTGTGGCGGCTTCTTGGTGTATGATCGACTCTGGCGTCAAATTGAAATATTCGCTCAAACGGGCGATCGCCCCTGCGGTATATTTTTGCTTTAATCCTTCATAATCAACCGAATTCCACCACATTCGAGTATCAGTAAATGAGGAAGCGATAATTGTCGCCATTCCCTTCGGTGCTCGGCCATCACCCGGATGGCTGACAGAAACAAATAATGAATTATTCTCCCCAATCTCGCCGTCGTAATCGTAGAGAAACTGAAGGTGCGGCGGACAATTTTCTGGAATTGCGCTTTCATGGACTCCCAAATATATGACAAATGCACCGGATGCAGGCGGCAGTTTATCGACTCGATATTTGTAGCCTGCCATTTGATTTGGAAGTTGGTTTGTTGTCTCTGAAGTCTCTGATTTAACCGATAAATTCTCTGTTAAATTATCTGTTGAATTTCCGACAATCGGCTCGCTTGACAACAATTTTACTAAATTTTGCGCTGTCACGTTGGCAACAATGCGATCGGCTGTTTCTCTCCAAACTTCGCCTGTTTTTTGATTGCGAATCACTGTACCGGTGGCTGTACCATTTGCTGTGACAATACTTTCAACTGTGTGGCGCAACAGGACTTTGCCACCCTCTCGTTCGATCGCCTCTACCAGTCGATCGCTCAATACCTGCATACTTCCTTGTAGATGATACAATCCCTGCGGCTCTTGCGAAACTCCTAAAGCCGTCGCCGCGTAAAGTAGCGCCGTTTCTTCGGTATCCACTTGAGAATACAATTTTAACTGCAAATCCAGAAAAGTTTTCAAGCGCAAATTGTCGCCCAACCCACAAAGCCGCAAAGCATCTCCCACTGTCATAAAAGTGAAAGGCAAAGTAATTAGAGTATCGGGGCGAACTGCTTGAATTAATTGCCAGAAATCCCAGAAGTTTCTGGGCGGTAAAACTGGATCGCGCCCTTGAAAGTTCCAGCTAGCTTTGAACAATGCAGACAATAATTGCCAAAAAGGTTCGCTTCCGGGAAACTGCCGCTGCCTTTCTTCCTGCCACTTTTGCGGATCTCGCCACACGCTAATCGGTGCGGTTTCTCCCGGCAA
>NZ_JAUBQR010000137.1:8153-18582 GCF_036701385.1 Microcoleus sp. Pol12B4
GGAAACTGCCGCTGCCTTTCTTCCTGCCACTTTTGCGGATCTCGCCACACGCTAATCGGTGCGGTTTCTCCCGGCAAAAACACCGCACAGGCGGGATCGCAGGGTGTCGCGGCCGGAAGTTCTATGTCTAATTCTGAAAAAATTCGGTGATGAATGCCTCCGGGTTCCAATCCTGCAACCTGCGTGGCGCCGACATCGAAGGTAAAGCCTTTGCGTTTGAAGGTGGAAGCGCATCCTCCGGGGACGATCGCCTGTTCTAAGACTAGCACTTTGTATCCTCTGCGGGCTAGCAGGGCGGCTGCTGTCAGCCCGCCGATGCCGCCTCCAATTACCGTGACGCGGATCTTAGTGTCTGCTGGATTGGATTTGCTCTCAGGGGTGCGATCGCCTCTCATAATTTATTTATTGTAATATTTCTTAATAGTATGCTCATATTTTGCAATAAAAAGCTCTTGTAGCGGCAGGTTGAAATCTATCGCTACAAGAGGAAGGAGACCGAATTTAGAGGACGTTTTGTTTTAGGGATAAGGTGCTCCGGGCGCACCCGGAGCGTTAGACAGTATCGTGTTGATGAGAGAATCACTGACGGCGCCACTTGTTGAGATAAGCTTCGCCAATGCCAGCCACAGCCTGCATTTGAGCTAGCTGTTCCCGTAAAGCTTTGATGGTTCTTAGCTGTTCTTGAGACTGTTGCTGCAAAGCGTCGTAATTTCGCTGTATCGCCGCACTCTGGCTCAATTCATTTTCCAGATATTGCAACTTGGTCAGTTTAACTTGGAAGTCGCCGATCGCACTTGACTTTTCTGCTAACTCGTGCTGCAAAGATTCGTAACTCGACTTCGACACGCTTTCCTGGAATTGGCTTTCGAGATTTTGCTTTTCCGTGGCGAATTGCTGCTGCAAAGATTCCAGAGCACTGGATTTTTCGGCTAGTTGCTGCTGCAAAGATTCCAAAGCGCTGGATTTTTCGCCTAGCTGTTGCTGAAACTCGTGTTCCCGGTGTTCTCTTTCTGCCAATTGCTGCTGCAAAGATTCCAGAGCACTGGATTTTTCGGCTAGTTGCTGCTGCAAAGATTCCAAAGCACTGGATTTTTCGCCTAGCTGTTGCTGAAACTCGTGTTCCCGGTGTTCTCTTTCTGCCAATTGCTGCTGCAAAGAAGCGAGCGAACTTTCGCGTTCAGTCAACTGCTGCTGTAAACTTTCGTAACTTGACTTGGCTACTGTTTCCTGCAATTGGCTTTCGAGATTTTGCTTTTCGGTAGCTAATTGCTGCTGCAAAGAAGCGAGTGAACTTTCGTGTTCACTCAACTGCTGCTGTAAACTTTCGTAACTTGACTTAGTTACTGTTTCTTGCAATTGGCTTTCGAGATTTTGCTTTTCGGTAGCTAATTGCTGCTGCAAAGAAGCGATCAAACTTTCGCGTTCACTCAACTGCTGCTGTAAACTTTCGTAACTTTCTTGCAGCGGATTTGGCTTTATACTCACCGAGTCCGATAGAGTTTCTGCCGTTACAGCCTCATTAATTTCGCTTTCTTCGGCTGTTTCCCCTTGCAAGTCGGGGGCGTCTACCTGCGTTTCTTCACCTTTTTTCCAAGTGACAGTAACTTCCGTCTTGTCCTTAGAAATATCCAGAGCGCCTTGTGCCAAGCGTTCTAGGAGTTCTGACCTTGATATTCCGAGCTTGCGAGCGATCACGTTTAATCGATCGGCACTAGAAGAAGTCAGCGAAAGTCCGACTTTGACTTTACTTTCTGAAT
Source organism: Microcoleus sp. Pol12B4 (assembly GCF_036701385.1). Classification (NCBI taxonomy): domain Bacteria; kingdom Bacillati; phylum Cyanobacteriota; class Cyanophyceae; order Oscillatoriales; family Microcoleaceae; genus Microcoleus; species Microcoleus sp. Pol12B4. Next base: position 9,911 of record NZ_JAUBQR010000137.1, read on the forward strand.
TGGAACTAACTACATTGCGATTTTTTTTGACCATTGGCATTTTCCTCATGCCAACCTACACTAATAAGTGTAGTGGCTGAAGTTTCTATTAAAATTAATTCTTGTTACTTACCAATTGTGCCAGCTTCTGTTCCCAATTGAACAAAAATTCGTGAAGATACCCTTCGGTCGATTCCTCGACGTAGAACCCCGTGAAGATTCCCTGGCAGGGTTTTTTTTTCGGCACGATACCGCAGATATAACAGTTGAGCTTGTTAGATAATATCTAACTTTGCGCCCGATTTCACCGGTTCGGCGCGATCGACCAAATCCAAATAAGCTGCCAGATAGTCTTTGAACGCTGCAAAAAGGCGAGTTTCCACAACTTCCATGCGATCAGCCCGAACCACGCTGCTAAAAGGTTTTTTACACGATGAGGATCAAGTCGGGGGAGCAAGAGTGGGATTAAAGATAAAGCCTGCGGTTTCCAACCCCGCCTACACACACAAAACCCACCTGGAGTGGGTGAAAGAATTTTTACTCGATCGGGCCTTGACATTTCCCTCTCGAAATGAGAGCATAGACATAGTAGTCAATCAATCAATCGGAAAATCACTATGCAAAACAAAAGAACAAATCAAAGAAAAACTCATGCACTTAATCTCGATCCGCAACCTCCGTAAAGATGCTGCCCAGTATCCCGATGTCAAAAATTAAATTGATAGCTGGAACGCAACTGTAAAGCAAGCAAAATGGCAGAACTTGGAGGATGTTCGCCAGATTTACCGGGATGCCGAAGCAGTAGGAGACTTCACAGTCTTTAATATCAAAGGCAACGAATATCGCCTGATTGTCGGCATCAACTACGAGGAGCAAACTATTTTCTACAAATATTTACTAACCCACGCTGAATACGACAAAGACAAATGGAAAAATGATCCTTACTTTTGATGGAGCTACTTATAGCAACTTGCTTGCAGAAATTGCTCCTAGGGCGATCGAAACTGAAGAGGAATACGATCGCCTCCTGGCAGTGGCAGAACGGCTAATGTTCGCTAAAAACCTCACTCCAGAGGAGAGAGCTTTATACAAGTTGTTAGTCACGCTGGTTGAAGTTTACGAGAGAGAAAATTATCCGATCGACAAATCCGAGCCTCATGAGATTTTGCAACACATCATGGAATCCAGCGGCACCCGTCAAGCGGACTTGGTAGGTATCATTGGATCGAGCGGTGTGGTGTCTGAGGTTGTGAATGGGAAAAGAGCGATTAGCAAGGCACAAGCTAAGGCACTAGGCGATTATTTTAAAATCTCACCTAGCTTGTTCATTTAATTGGGAAATTGGGCATTGGTTATTTGTGATTAGAAAAACTACTAACCAGTAACCACTAACTATTACCGATGCCCGGTGCCCAGGCCAGAGGCATCTGACCCTTGGGCGTTGCTGAATTAAGGTATGACTAGTTCAAAGATAAATTTGGAAAAAACAATTAAGTGACGCTCCTACACCAATCGCCAGCGATATGGTTTAGGAGCGTCACTTAATTGTTTTCTACTATTGGCATTATCTCTGGGCGTTTATTCCCGGCCCGATCACCCGTAATTTACACTCAAAAATATAAAAGCGAGAGCCCTTGATTTTTCTAAAAAAAATCAAGGGCTCTCGGTCTCATCAAAGTATTTATCTCATATCAGAGACTTTTGTTGCAAGCTGTTTTTTTTGCCTAAACAGCTTGTTTAACGGAGAGGGAGGGATTCGAACCCTCGTTAAGTTGCCCTAAACACACTTTCCAGGCGTGCGCCTTCAACCGCTCGGCCACCTCTCCAGGGCTAAACTAATTCATTTAGCCACAGCTAAGCTATCTTAGCAGAACAAATCAGATTTGGGAAGGGGTAACGGCATAAATTTGCTGTTTAATATGGGTAGGGTGTGAAACGGGCAGGCTTGGGTTCTTCTCTCTGGGTCGCAAACCCATTCATTTCAAGGATCTTGCCCCGCCAACGCCAATCTAAAATCTAAAATCTAAAATCTAAAATTCCATGACTAACTCTTACACAATTAAAATTCATAACAGACAGACAGGCGATCGCCACACCGTGCGAGTACCCGAAGACCGCTACATCCTCCAAAGCGCCGAAAACCAAGGAGTAGAATTGCCCTTTTCCTGCCGCAACGGCGCTTGTACCGCCTGTGCGGTGCGCGTCAAGTCGGGGGAACTGCACCAGCCAGAAGCAATGGGGCTTTCTGTGGAACTGCAAAAAGAAGGTTATGCCCTGCTGTGCGTCAGCTATCCCCGTTCCAACATTGAGGTAGAGACACAAGACGAAGACGAAGTGTACGAACTGCAATTCGGCCGCTACTTCGGCAAAGGTAAAGTTAAAGCCGGTTTGCCGTTGGATGAAGAATAAGGCAATTTGATAAATAATCCACTACCAATTATCCATGCTTTATCGGTTATTTGCGATCGCCCTTTGTTTGTTGTTAGCTAGCTGCCAAAAACCAGAAATGCCCCAAGGTACGATCGCCAAAGTAGAAAGGGCTATCAGTGGGCAAACAATCGAAGTTATCAGTACAGCCGACAAAATAGCCTTATTAGAACAAATCAGGCTGATTGGTATTGATGCGCCAGATTTAAAACAGCAGCCTTGGGGAGAAGCAGCCAAACAAAGACTAGAACAGCTAATTGGGGGAAAACAGGTATTGTTAGAATCAGACATCGAACAGAAAGACCAGTTCGATCGCAAACTAGCCTACTTGTGGCAAGATAAAAATTTGCTCAACGAACAGCTAGTCAAAGAAGGTTATGCCCTGGCCTCAGTGCGATCGCCCAACACCAAATATCAGCAGCGACTCATCAACGCTCAAGAATGGGCGAGACTCATGGGTAAAGGCTTGTGGAATCCAGAACGAGCATTGCGCCAAACTCCTGCAGAATTTCGCCAGCAAAATCGGCAATAGTCATTAGTCAGTAGTCATGTCCACTCGTTCCTAGGCTCGGCCTGCGAACGCAGATCCGGAGGCTCGGCCTCCATTTTTTTCAGCCGAGGCAGAGCCTCTAGATATAGGTTCCTAGGCTTTGCCTAGGAACCAGTTATTCTTGCCTCTTCCATCTTCCATCTTCCATCTTCCTTCGTGTCCTTCGCGTCTTCGCGGTTCGTACTTCCCTCTTCCTAATGACTGACAATCAACTGCAAAATTTCTTAGAAATAGCCACCGAAGCAGCCCTAGCCGCCGGTTCCGTCCTGAAATCTTTCTGCGGAAAATTAGAAAAAATTCAAGAAAAAGGTCGATCGGGCGATTTAGTCACAGAAGCCGACAAAGCCTCAGAAGCCGTCATCTTAGAAATTCTCGGCCGCCACGTACCCGACCACGCAATCCTCGCCGAAGAATCCGGCAAATTAGGGGATGCAACTAGCAAATACCTGTGGGCGATCGACCCTTTGGACGGCACAACAAATTATGCTCACCAATATCCTTTTTGGGCCGTGTCGATCGGACTTTTAATCGACGGAATACCACAAATTGGAGTAATTTACGATCCTTTTCATAACGAATTATTTCGGGCAGGCAAAGGATTGGGAGCAACCTGCAACCGTTCGCCCATCGAAGTTTCCCAAATCTCAGAATTGAGAACCAGTTTGCTAGTCACTGGCTTTGCATACGATCGGCGCGAAACAGCAGACAATAATTATGCCGAATTCTGTCACCTTACCCACCTCACCCAAGGCGTGCGGCGCAGCGGTTCCGCATCCCTAGACCTCGCACACCTCGCGATGGGGCGATCGGACGGATACTGGGAACGGGGACTATCCCCTTGGGATGTAGCAGCAGGTGTACTCATCGTCTCCGAAGCCGGAGGTCAAGTTACAGCTTATGACGGCAGTGCATTTGAGATGAACTCGGGTCGGGTTTTGGCCACAAACGGCAAAATACACGCCGAACTCAGCAGCGCACTGCTAGCCGTTCCTCCTTTATCTTCTTGGAAGTAGCGCCCCCCAGCAATAGATCGGGGGTAGTACGGGGGTCACAACCCCTTGACTCAAGCTACATTAAAGAATAGTGAAAAGCCAGGAAAGGAAGAGTAAAAGTTATGTCTTTTGAAATGACAAAAGGGCTGTTCAAGTATGACTTTACAGATCAGCACGCAATTTTGGGAATTCCCTTAGACGCCGAGTTTAACGACATCCGCAAGCGCTACATGAAAATCGCCCGCCGCTTGCATTCGGATACTTGCTCTTTTGAAAGCCAAGCCGATAAAGATTGGGCTAACCAATTTTTGTCAAAAGTAGTCAATCCGGCTTACAACAAATTTTCCAAGGAAAGCGATCGCAAAGAATACAGCCTGTTATTAGCAGCCATCGCCAAGCGCGTCGTTAAAGAACAGGCGAAAATGCAAATTGAAAGCGAAGCAGCCAAACAGTTAGCTACCGCTCAAAATTGGGAAGAAGCTTACAAAACAGCAGTTAGCAAACTCGCTCTCAAGCAGTACGAATCAGTTAAGGAAACCGAAGATGCGATCGCTCAAATTAGCGAACTCAACATGGTTTACCTCCTGCGAAAAGAGCGCCTTGGCGGTGGTGCGGTTACACCCGCTTCACCCATAAAAGATGTAACCCCAATAAAAGATGCAACCCCAACCCCAACCCCAACCGCAATTCCAACCCCAACTCCACCTCTGCCCAAAGTCGAAGACCCGCAGACTGAAGCCTATTGCCGCCGAGCTCAAGGATTCATGGACAGCAAAAGTTACGCCAAAGCAATTTTAGAGTTGAAAGAAGCCGTGAAGCGCCAGCCAAAACACAGCAAGGCCCACGCTTTATTAGCAATGTGTTACCTGGAACAAAATCAAGCCACAATGGCGAAACTTGAGATGAACAAAGCTTTGGCATCAAATCCTGAAGAACCGACGGCTTTGGAGGTTAAGAAAAAGCTGGAACAAGTTTCCGCAAAGGCTAAAAAAAGTGATGAAAAACCAGGATTTTTTGCAAGTTTGTTTGGCGGGAAGAAGAAATGAGAAGTTGTGATTTGTGAGTCTTGAATGTTGAGAAAATGGTGAACTGCACAGCAGTGGAGTGAGCTCGATCAAAACTTGGTGAGATCAAATCCGGTAACTCGGAATTATACCGTCAGTGCAATCGTCCGGCGAGAGCAGATGCTCCAGAAAGAGCGGGACGCTTGCACAGACGGGGAAAATGATTATTCCCATGCAAACGAAAACGCTATGAAGCCTTAATTTGTTAAAGTTGAATGTTAAGCTTGCCTGCTTCGACTTTAACACCGTCTCCTAAAGCTAAGCTTATAGGCCCAACCTAAAATCTAAAATCTAAAATCTAAAATTGATATGACACCTTAATTTGTTAAAGTCAACTGTTAAGCTTGCCTCGTTAGACTTTAACACCGTCCATAAAGCTAAGCTTCTAAGCCCAATCTAAAATCTTCTAAAGTCTAAAATCTAAAATTGATATGGTTCACCAACCCCCATCCGGTGCAAGAGATTTATTGCCCCTTGACGTTGCTCAAAAAATTTCGATCGAACGGCGCTTACAGCAGGTTTTTCACCGCTGGGGCTATCACCGGATTATTACCTCTACCCTAGAAAGGCTGGAGACATTGATGGCTGGGGGCGCGATCGACCGATCGACCTTAATTCAACTGCAAGACGCCGAGGATGGAGAACTTGGTTTGCGGCCGGAATTGACAGCATCCATCGCCCGCGCGGCTGCAATGCGGATGGCCGGGACTCGTTGGCAGCCTCAGCGCCTCTACTATAACGCTAACGTGTTCCGCAAAGGCCCAGATACAGGCTCAGGCGGGCAACAGGAGTTCTATCAAGCTGGGGTAGAACTCCTCGGCGCGGGGGGGGCGGTTGCGGATGCGGAAGTGCTGCTGCTGGTGTCTGAGTGCTTGCAGAGCTTGGGAATTGATGACTGGCATTTGGTTTTGGGAGAAGCGGGCTTGACTGCAACATTGCTAGAATCGTTTCCGCCAAATGTGCGCCAAAAAGTTCGGGGGGCGATCGCCAATCTCGATCGAATTGCCTTGGAAACTTTGCCGCTGTCAACCGAATTGCGAGAAAGAGCTCTGCTGTTATTTGACTTGCGCGGCCGCCCAGAAGAGGTGTTGCCAATTGTTGCCAAGCTGGATTTAGATTTGCCGCAGCAAGCCGCGTTAAATAATCTCAAATCTGCGATCGAATTGCTGCACCAATGCCAGTCAAAAATTCCCAATCTAAAATCCCACATTCACCTCGATTTGAGTTTAATTCAAACATTTGACTATTACACTGGAATTGTGTTTGAAGTTGTCAGCAGCAGTAAGACAGGACAGCGAGTTCTAGGACAAGGGGGACGTTACGACCAACTGTTGGGACTGTTCGATCCGCAAGGGCAAAATTCCCCCGGCATTGGGTTTTGTCTAAATATTGAAGAGTTGCACCAAGTTTTGCTGACAGAGGGGCAATTGCCCAGCCAGACGCCAGCTAGCGACTGGTTGGTTGTGGCTCAAACTCCTGAAGCTAGTGCCGCCGCGTTTGCTTACGCTCGCAAACTCCGAGACTCTACTCACCTAGTTCGGGTAGAGATAGATTTAGAGAGTCGGGAGACAGCAGAGTCGGCGCGGGAATATGCGCGCGATCGACGAATTGCTCAAATTGCTTGGGTAAATGCCGAAGGATTGCCAACAATTGAAACGGTAAATTAGGCTAATTGGTAAGTGGTAATTAGTAGTTGGTAATTGGTTAAAAATCACCCGATATGATATTATGTATCCTGCTGATTGAGAGAAGGTTTTGCCAATTGCTAATTGCTAATTCCCTATCTACCTAAAATGTTTTGAGAGAACACTATGGCACACACTATTGTTACGAATATTTGCGAGGGAGTTGCTGATTGCGTTGGCGCTTGTCCGGTTGCTTGCATTCACCCCGGTCCCGGCAAAAACGTCAAGGGTACTGATTGGTTTTGGATTGATTTTGATACCTGTATTGACTGCGGTATTTGTTTGCAGGTATGTCCTGTCGAAGGTGCGATCGTTCCAGATGAGCGGCCTGAATTGCAGCAAACTCCAACTTGATTGCAATTGAGGGCTAGATAGCTACATTAACTCAGGGGTAAGGTGCGCGGCCCGGCGCACCCTACATTCGCTTTTTTTCCTAACCGCAGAGAACACAGAGGGCGCCGAGAAAAAGGGTGATAAATATTGGAAAAATCTAAGGTTTAGATCTGTAAGTGAGGTTATTAATTATGTTTCTTTTGTGAGTTCTTTCTCTTGTCTTCCTACCCTTCGAGAACGGCTTCGCCGAACTTGTCCTTCGCGTCTTCGCGATTCGTTTAAAAAAAAGCCAGATCGCACTTTACAAAAAAAACTACAATAAAATCTACAATAAAATCCTATGCAGCCGATCGCACTTTCCGACTCTCAAATTTTATCCATCCGCACCCACGCCGAAAGCGCTTATCCTGAAGAATGCTGCGGTTTGTTGCTCGGTCGAGTTACTGGCGATGTTAAAACTGTAGTGGAAGTTTGGCAGACTCAAAATGCTTGGAGTGCGGAGGCGGAGGAGAATTGGCCTGAAGAAAAGGGATTGACAGAAAGGCGCAGATATGCTATTAAGCCCGAAGATATGTTGCGGGCGATGAAACACGGGCGCGATCGCAGTGTGGATATTATCGGCATATATCATTCTCACACGGATTGTCCGGCAGTGCCCTCAGAGTGCGATCGGACATTGGCCTGGGCCGAATACTCTTACATCATTGTGTCCGTCCGACAAGGCTGTTCAGAAGACCTCCGCAGTTGGAGTCTTGACGGAGAGAGGAACTTTCAAGCAGAGGAAATTCTCGCACAGGAACCGACTGAGATTAAGAAATAATTAGTAAAAATAACAAACACGTAAAAATGCGAAAGATTTAGATAGGATATAATTCAAAATCTGCGCTACACACAATATCATGCTAAATCCTAATCTGGACGAGATCCAGCTCAACAAACAAGAATACGAACGCTACTCTCGCCACCTCATCCTCCCAGAAGTTGGATTGGAAGGGCAGAAGCGTCTCAAAGCTGCCAGCGTGCTCTGCATCGGTACGGGAGGCCTCGGTTCGCCGCTGCTGCTGTATTTAGCGGCAGCCGGTGTTGGCCGCATTGGGATTGTAGACTTTGATGTTGTAGACCATTCCAATTTGCAGCGGCAAGTAATTCACGGCACTTCTTGGGTGGGGAAACCGAAGATTGAGTCGGCTAAAAATCGGATTTTAGAAATTAATCCTTTTTGCCAAGTTGATTTGTACGAAACTCGCGTTAGTTCGGAAAATGCGATCGACATTGCCACTCCTTACGATATTATTATCGACGGTACGGACAACTTCCCGACTCGCTATTTGATGAACGACGTTTGCGTGCTTTTAAACAAGCCGAACGTCTACGGTTCCATCTTCCGATTTGAAGGCCAAGCAACAGTTTTCAACTACCAAGGCGGCCCGAATTATCGCGATTTGTACCCAGAACCCCCGCCTCCTGGCATGGTTCCTTCTTGTGCAGAAGGCGGCGTTTTAGGCGTTTTGTGCGGAGTTGTCGGTTCTATCCAAGCAACGGAAGCTATCAAGATTATCTTGGGTCAAGGCACTACTTTGAGCGGCAGACTGTTGCTTTACAATGCCTTAGATATGACGTTCCGGCAATTGAAACTGCGGCC
>NZ_JAUBQR010000138.1:0-18494 GCF_036701385.1 Microcoleus sp. Pol12B4
GGAAACTCAGGCAGGAGTGGAAACAGCGGTAATTTGAATTCGATTTAAAGTTTTCTCCTCTAACTCAACAACGGTTTTTTTGTCAAAGCAGCCTTTACCGGCTGCTTTTTTTTGATCTAATCGCGGATTTAGAGGTTGTACTGGCGGCAGAGGTCGATCAGTTCTTGTTGGAAGCGATCGCGCACATTCTGGGGCGAGACAATCACGCAGTCTTTGCCGTACCGAAACACCTCTCGGAACAGCCAGAATCGGCTGGATACCCGCTTCACTACATGGCGCACGTCTCCCACCATTTCATTTGCCACATCTTCCTCCTCTTTGGCTTCATAGTTTCCAGCCAATCCCTTTACACAGTGTAAGTGTACTTCTAGATAGTCTATGGTTTCGCGCCAATTTTCACTTGCAGGTAGCAAGTTAACAATCTTGTCCAAACGCAAACACCGATTGTGAGCTAATTCCGGGATTTCTCTGGGATCGGCATCGTCGCACCAGATTTCTAGGTACAGGCGCTTGTCGTAGAGGCGAATTTTGGCACTGCGGGCAGTAAATTCGCTCAATTTGTCTTTGCCTGACTGGTAAAACAGCCTGAACGGTTGGTGATCGTCAATCAGTTGATTGAGTCGAAGCCGCCACGCTTCGGCAGTTTGGTTGACTTGTTCGAGCAACTTTTGCCGGAAAGGGGTTTCCAGATTGGCTTTGTCCAAAAGTAATGCCATGACGATCTGGGCGGCTTCGACTTCGCCAGAGTCGTTGAGGAATTTGACAGCTTTGTTCAAGGATTGTACCTGCACTGAATTTAGGGTAAAGGGTTCGCCCACTTCGATTTTTTGTTGGGCGATCGCGACCAATAACCCAGACACGCTGGGACTTTTGCCCCATAAGATACCGAGGCGAAGGGCGATCGCCTCTAGCTGTTCCTTGGTTCCGGTCGGAATTGAAAGTGTAATTGTCTCTTTTTTGCGGGGCATTAACAAAAGTGTAAATACATACTTGACAGAGTTGGCTTTTAATGTAAATATAATTTTAGTGCAATTACAAATCTCATAGATCACAAATGTTGCTGTGCAAATTCTAGAGCAAAAAAAAAGCCAGAGGCTAGCTCCGGCTTTCAAGCCCTAATAGGTATTTGTGTGAAAGACAAGGTTATTGTCTCGATCGCGGTACTCTTTCAATTCCTGAAAGGCATTTGTGTATCTATCTTAGCGTGAAAGCGATCGATCAATCAAAAAATGTTTCTTTATCGCTGTACTAACCAAAAATATATGGTAGATTAAAAAGCAAGCCAGACATAAAGCCAGCTCACCCGTTTTTAAATTACTTAACTCTTAGAATAGAGCATGGCTGGTCTGGTTGTAAACTCTACGCAAATACAACCATGACAGATAATCTTCCGAATCAAATGCTTCGGCTGATGTCCGATGGGCAATGGCATAGCGCCAATGAGCTAATCGAGAGTATTAGCCATCGGTTTTCAGCAACCATGCACATTCTGCGAAAGCAAGGCTATCAGTTTGAGAAACGTCGCCTCAGCGGACAACAGCACGAATACCGACTATTGCTGAACGTCAATAATAGGATGTAATGCTATTTTGTCAGGGGGTTTGAAGGAATTTTTCTCTTTCTACCCCTCTAAAGATAGAGTGCTAGAGCCAAACTATTCTGACAACAGAAAATTTTTTTTCCTCGCCCTCGAATTGGTTTACCCTACACAAGTTAACTATGCTACAAATTTCCCCAACACTGACTGAACTTCAGGAAATTGCTTCACAACTTCCCGAACAAATTCCTTACCTCAAAATGCTAATTCTGTTTGGTTCTCGTGCCAGATGCGATACTCACGCAAAAAGTGATTGGGATTTTGCCGCACTTTACGATGAAAAGCTTAGGGAAGAATCTTGCAATAATCGAGGCTTTGCATGGTTTGAAGTTCCTGGAATTTTGGGTGAAGCTTTTAGCATTAACAGCGATGAAATTGATGTCGTTGAATTGAACCGCTGTTCTCCTCTGATTGCCAATTTTATTGCTCATGATGGCAAACTTCTTTATGAACAAGAATCGGGTCAGTTTGAGCAATTTGTCAAAACTCATCTGATGAACGAGCTGGAATTACAAGAACTGGAACGTCAACTTTATCAGAGTATTGATGATTTTCTCAAAAATTGGAGGTCGGTATGAGTATTCAGAAAACAGTAGTTTTAAGCCGACTCAAATTTATTGGAGAGTATCTGCTCGAATTGAGACGTTTTGAATCGATGAGCCTGGAAAATTATCTAGCTAGCTTCGATTCAAAAATAATATCAGAAAGAATAATGGAGTTGATCGTTCAGGCAGCAGTTGATATTAACGAGCATATTCTGACCCGTGGAATGAAGGTTAACTCGGATAGTAATCGAGAATCTTTTGTTAAGCTTGGAAGCTATGGAATTATTACACCTGAAGTTAGTGAAGAATTAGTAAAATCAGCAGGTCTGCGTAACATTTTGGCTCATCGGTACTTAGAGATAGATTATGTAATGTTATTTAATTCCGTTCAAATAGCTTTAATCTATTATCCGATTTACATCGAGCAAGTTGCGGAATACCTTTCTAGAAATAAATGAAAAATAGCCAGTAAAACTCAAGCAAATAAATCATAAAAATCAACAGATTAGGGCAAAAATATGTCAAAAAAAAGCCTGCTTGTTGATGAAGAATCAACAACTTTAGACCACCGCTACTTTAGGGAAGTTCGTCCCAAACTTTACCAACTGCATACCAATCACGGACAGTACGGCACGCGCCAAGGACGCACCCTTGCCGAACACCTCGATTCGGCTTGTCAGTTCGTTTTAACGGTTAGCAAAATTGCCGGAGTTCCCGATGACAAACGCGCTTGTATTCTGGCTGCGACTGCCGTTCACGACTTGAATAAGTTGACAGACGAAAACGACAAGCGGAATTTTAAAGCATTAGCACGCGATCGCCCTTTTTTGCTACAACAACTTGATCGCGCCTGCGTTGCCCAATTCGCCCAAACCGAGTCCGAACTCGAACTCGTCCGCCGCCTGATAGAACGCCATTCCGGCCACAGCGCCAGCGATGGAACACGCTTTTTGCCCGAAGACCCCAACATCAAACGTTGGGCTGCAATGTTGATTGGGGGCGACTTATTTGACTTGGGAATTGAGGAAGACAAGCGCATTCGCAAAGTTGAAACCGAGTTAACCGTTGCCTTGGGTCGTCCCAGTCAGTTATTTAATGTCACTCTTTCCGAAGACCGAGGTTATTTAACTTCGCTGTTGCTGTCAGCTTGTGAAGAGGTTTTGCACGATCGCAATTTGCATACTCTCGCAATCGAGCCCAACGGTCAAATTTTTGTCGGATCAGCCTTTCCCGACGGCGATTTAAGCTTAATTATTGCTAAAAAATGGCAAAAAAAGATCGATCGCGTCTTTAGCAGCAACGTCGAACAACTCGTAAACGCCACCAAAGACGGCATCAAAATCGACCCGCAAGCCATCCAACAAAACCCCGAAGCAACTTTAGACGAAGTAGATAAGTTACTGGTAAAAAAAGCCAGCGCTTACAAAGTAGAAAAAGTCGCCAAGGATATTGACAAATATGGCGGCGATGCTGGAGAAAATGCCGTTACCGCAGCCGCTGCTGTCGGCTTGCATCCAGTTTCCAATGCCGATGAATTTGCCATTTCTGAAGGGCTAAAAACCGCTTACCTCAGCTATCGGGCCGCCGAACTCAGCCCCAAGGAGGTTTGGGATCGAATTGCAACGGAAGTCGGATTATCCCCAGAACAGCGATCGGCATTAGAACCGTTTAACGCGCAGTACGGACGCTGTTTGTTTGCTGCCAAATCCATCGAGGGCGATCGCGAACAGAAGCTAGAAAAGGTATTTGCCGCCTTAGAAGACTCATTTCAACTGCGCGGCAAAGCCGAAGAGATAGACGTATCTGAAGAATTGGTAAATGCCGTTCGGCAACTGCTCAACTTTTCCACACCAGCCAATTGGCAAGGCTTTAATGAACTCACAGCCTACATTGAAGCTAACCCGCGCCAGCGCTGTTCCTTGGGGACGACATCGCTACAAATCGGCGAATTGAGTTCCCCAAAAATGCCACCGGGAACCAAAGTCCAAGCTTTTTCCAATCGTCTTCCCGGCGGCATGATTGCTGAACCCAAGCGGCGGGCAGATAACTTATCGGCATTGGGTTATCAGTTGATGGCAGTTGGTGCAAATTTCCCTAATTCTGTCAAACAAGACCCGCTATATCTTCACTTTGCCCTGCCAAAAGGATCTAGTGTTGAACTCAGAACAATTTGGCAAAATTTTCTCAGAAATACCGCAACCCAGAATGAAGATGGGACAGTAACAGTTGACGAAATTAAACTTTACCGCGAAAACGAGATGGTTTTTCAATCCAACAAAATGGTTGGGTTTGCACTGCCAAAACGTCCTGAATTTATCAACTCAACGGTGACAATTCCCGTGCTGTGGGGAGAAGTTAATAACTCGGTGGCGTTGCTAAAATCGCTCAGATTGGCGTTGCAAATGAGTTTGGAATTTGAGTTTGGTTTTCCTTTTGTTTTGGGTGCCAATCTGGAAGTCGAACCAACTTGGGATTTTTTCGGAAAAGTTGAGGGAATTCCGTCATCTTTGAAGCCACTATTAGGCAGCGGCCAGTATCGACGAAACGGTCATTTATCCAAGGAAGAACGGCGCACGCCAGTCACGGCAGAGCAAGTTTTAGAACGGTTGCGCTGTATCGGAAAGCTAGCTATTTCGGTGGCAAGTATTCAGAAAAAAGATGACTGTTTGTATGACTTGGCGCGGGCAGCAACTCGTCCCCTGAGTTTCTATTACGTCCTGCTGCGTTGGCTGCTGCGGGAACAAGATGACCCTAATTTGGAGGCAATTTGGTCTCGGATAAAAGAACCTTTGAATACTTTACTGAGGAGTCTCATGTCAGAAGAACACGATCGCGTTTCTAGCTATCTCAAGCAAGCCGCACACATTGCCGAATCTGCCAAGTTGCGGGGTAGTTCCTTCCGCCGTACTGCCCAAACAGAGCCGTTTTCGGAATTTATCAAAGCTGTGCGATCGCGAAAATCTCATATGGATTGGGACACGGTATTTGCCGCCCTAGTGCAGCAATATCACAACCGTCTCGATCGCATTCGAGAACACGGCGTGGGTGCAACAAAATACGAACAAGTCAAGCAGTTTTATCAAGTTTTGAAAGAACTGTTTGAGGATGTTTATCACTCGCGTCCCGAACGACTGCTAACTGATAGCAAAACCCTCGAATCTGCTTACTTGTTCTTTTTACAAGAAGCGCGTCAAGAACTTAAGTCTAAAACCGAATCTGCAACCACATCTGCAAACAATTAGGAGAATACAAAATGTCGATAGCAAAATTGCAACCATTCCTCGCAGCCAGCTACGAAAACTTCCCCAAAGGCCGCACCATTGGGATGGTTGTCCTTCGTACCACGCAATCGGAAACCATTTTTCGGACAGAGGGAACGGGCGAACCGATGTGTAGTGAATACGTGCAAGCTGGCATTGAAGATACCGAATCAATTCCTCGGTTGGTGATGACAAAACGCAAACAAGTTGCACCGGAAAGGCGGAAAGGACGAGAGTTTTTGCGATCGCACAATCTTCTCTACACGGCACCAAAAACTGATGCAATTTGTGCTCTCAATACCAATGCGCCTTGTGAAATGTGCGTTGATTGCTTCCTCTACGGCTTCGCAGCGGGGGGAGAAGGGGCGCAAAAAAGCCGGGTGTGGACAGAGGATGCGTTTAGCGTGTTGCATTCGACAGAACTAATTGCCGATCGCACTATCAATGCTATCTTTGAAACCGGAACTATGCGCGATGAAAAGGGTAACGCTTCGACTGCCCTCAACACCAGCGAATACATCAAACCTGGGGTTCACTTCCTCGATATTGTCACCCTCAAAGATGTCACCGCTGACGAACTGCGCTACACCCTCGGCAACATTTTATTAACCACTCGTTACGGTGCCGTTTCCAGCCGCGTCGGACGCATGGACAATCAAATTCTCGGTGTATTTGGTGGTATTGCTGAACTGCCGAGTTCTCTGGAATTAGTACAAGGGGTTTATGACAAGCTGAAAGCCCAAAATACCGCCCTCGAACATCCTTTAAAAACCGCATCTTTAGTAGATGCAACTCAGGAAATAATCGGCAATTGGACAAATAAACGAGGTATTTCGATGCAGTTGTCCGCCACCGAATGTGACGCGCTGATTGCCGATGTCGATCGACATTGGTCGCTACCGGAACAAGAAACATTCCTCAAACGCTTGGATGAATCCTATGCACCTTGGCGGAAGGTGAAGAGTGAAGGAGGTGGAAAGAAAGGAAAGGGTAAAAAATCCGAAGAATAGCGATTGTAGGGGCGAAAGGCTTTCGCCCTTCCTAGAATTAGGAAATAGGAGAAAAGTCTACATCTTCGTACAAATCCTCGATCGCGCAGGAAAAATCCACGCTAGCCAGATGAATTGTGTCCGTTTCTCGATAAGGATAGAGAACCCATTGTCCTTGGTCATTACGGCGAAAACACTCAACCTGTATTCGAGTTTGGCTGATGAGTGCGTATTCTTGGAGACATTCTAAATTTCGGTAATCGGTAAATTTGTCCCCGCGATCGAAAGCTTCTGTTGTCTCAGATAAAACTTCCACAATCAAACAGGGATAGCGCAAGAAATTGCTAAACTCTCTGTCCCGACGATCGCAAGTAACCGCAATATCTGGATAGTAATAGGTGTTAATCGCCTCAATCCGAACTTTGGTATCGGAAAGGTAGGGCAAACATCCGCTCCCACGCAAACGATTTCTTAACAGTGTACCAAGATTTACTGCAATCAAGACATGAGTATTACTTGCCCCTGCCATTGCGTACATATCACCCTGCCTGTATTCATGTTTAACCGAATTGGTTTCCTCTAATTGCAGATACTCTTCTGGAGAAAGATAGCCTGAATTTTGACTTGCAACCATATTCTTAATCCATCCTTATTAATTTATGACTCAAAACCCATCCAACTCCATTTTGACACATTCCACAGCACGCTTAATCGAACTCTGGTGCGCCGAACCCGTGTTTTTTGCCTCGCGAGAACTTTCCGATACTTACTATACCGAAGGGGCGATCGGCAATTATGCACTAGCCTATGCTTTAGGTTGGGCGCGATCGCCCTATCGCCTCACCGGTCAAGACACCAGCAGACCTCGGTATATAGAAGATTTAACGCCCCTTTTCGGTAATAGCTACATCCTCCCCGCATGGCCGGCTGGCGGCACTTTATCCTTCCGATTTGAGCGGTTTAACGCCCTTTCTGACTCCTATTGGTATGCGATGACAAATAACCGAGTAGCAACGGCGCGCGAAGATTTACCCCTCAGTAGAACGGGGAAAAAACCCAATACTTATCGCCCTAGTAATTTTCCGCAAACAGGAAGATTGCGAGTAATTGAACGGGGAAATCGGTTTCAAACTTTGGTATTTGGCGATCGCGAATTGCCCGAATACATTCGCGTCGGCAAATTTACCAGCAAAGTCCGCGTTGAAATCGTGAAAAAACTCGATGTTGTACAACTTCCGAGGGGCGATTATCGCTGCAATACTTATCTCAGCGCCGCCGACTTACCTGCAAATATCGAACTCCTCGCTTTCGACTTAATTTCGATGCCGCCCGCATCGTTATTGAAAAATCTTTCGTTTCGCGGTGAGGCGCTGCAAGCCGGCGATTTTATTCTCCCAGCTAACCTTGAATTTTGTGGTGGAAACAACAATGGATCATCTGAAAATTAAACTCGAACCAGCCAGCATTTCTGCTTGTCCCCAATTGCCTCAACAACTGGAATTTATGGGACAAGCCTTGCAGCATCAAGTCGATGTTTATGAAGCGTCCGAAAATAATGATATCATTCTCGACCTCGCACCGACGGGAACGGGAAAAACCAAAGCCGGATTGAGTGTTTTGCTACACAACTCTCAGCGCAATGCTATCTATATCGCCCCGACAAATGCCTTAATTGACCAGCAAACTGAAGCCGCAGAAAAATTTGTTCGGGATGCGAGTTTACCTCATATCGTAAAAGCTGCTTCTGCTACACAAGTCAATTCCTGGCCCGACGATCGCGTTGGGAAACGTTCAGGGGAAAAAATCTATAATGTTTTGCGCGAACCTGCAACTATTTTTCCTGAATGCGGTGGCGGTAGACCAATTTTGCTGGTGACAAACCCGGATATTTTCTACTACGCGACGTTTTTTGCTTACAATAATCTCGATCGCGGAAATATTGCCAGTGAATTTTACAGCAGTTTCTCGACTGTAATTTTCGATGAATTTCACCTTTACGATGCCAAACAATTAGTTAGCTTGTTTTTCTATCTCGCTTTATCTAAAGAGTTTGGCTACTTTCAGTACAATCGAAAAATTGTTCTGTTGACGGCAACGCCAGAACCTGCTTGCGAAGAAGCCTTAAATGTCTTAGGAAAAAATGGGGTAAAAATTGCTCGAATCGATGGCAAAAGTCAAATTAGTTATCTACGTCCTTCTCAAACGGAAGTCAATCTAGAAATTCGCAAGCAGGTTGATAAAGAAACTACGATCGCAGAAATTGTGCAAGAAGTTCTGCGGCGACTCAGAGAAAATCCCGACCAAAATGGGGCAGTAATTCTTGATGCCAAAGATATCCTAGGGCGCATTTCTGACCAATTGCGCGAGCGCGGATTTGCCGATTTCTGCGGGCGGATTACGGGGGATACACCCAAGGAAGAACGCCCGCTGGCCGCCCAAAAACAAGTGATTCTAGCTACGAGTACCGTCGATGTGGGCTTCAACTTCGATCGGGAGAAAGAAACACCCCGGCAAAATCTCGATTGGTTGATTTTTTCCACGCGCGATCGCTTTTCATTCTGGCAGCGCATCGGGCGTGTCGGAAGGGTTTTAGGGAGAACGCAAACCGAAATTCCTTCTGAGGCGATCGCCTATTTACCCGATCGCGCTTGGGAACAAGGCATCGAACAACTTGACTGTTCCGGTGGACGCAAAACCCTGAAAGAAATGTTAGAAAGTCTCGACTGCATGAAGCGTCCCTTTCTCGACATTTACTGGCGTTCCGAAGCTTTTCTAGAAATTGCCAAACCATTATTAGAACTAGAAATAATGTTTGACAAATTGCCCGAAGCAAGTTTAGTTATGCAGCTTTATCAAACCATGCAAATAGTCTTGGGAGGCAAGCGAGACTGGAATTCTTATCGGCGGCGGATGAAGGTATTGCAAGGTGCAGAAAATGTGGCAAAATCTACTATCAAACAAATTCAAAAAGAGTGGCAATACATTAAAGGTGGTCAAAACTGCGTCATCAGTTTTATGCAAGCAAACTATCCCGAAGATTGGGCAGAAATCGATTCGGGGAGAAAGTCAATCGAATTAGTTGAGGAAAAAATCCGCAAAAACCAAAAAGTCGCCGAAGAGTTGAAAGAATACGCGACAATTCTCAAAACCAGTTATGCGCCACTTTTCAAATTTCGAGAAAGCTTGTTTGAAAATGTCAAAATTTATGACCCCAAAAACTTTTTACTCGATGAAGTCGGCGAAACCAATCTCGATCCCATTCACCTGCTGAGATTTTTTGAATTTGCCTCAGATGAAAATGGGATTGTGCTTACCCATCGCGCCACCGAAACTTACGGACTCAAATTTGCCTTGCAAGTTGCAGATTTAGAAGATTTTGCAAACCACTATCTTTGCAAACTTTATGCTTTTAAAAATTGTACGATCGAACGGACGATCGGCGATAACGTCCGTCCCACAGCGTTAATTTCCCAGCTTACACCGCCCTTAATCCCCGGTGTGATTGTCCGAGAACATCGCAAAAATCGCTGGGCAATTCTCAAACTCAGAAAACAAGGAATCGAATGCTATCCGATTACGGTCAAAGATAGCTTTGCTAACGAACAAGAATATACATTCTTTCCGAGTTTATCGGGAATTTTGGCGATCGCCTCCGCTGGCATTACCTTAAAATGTCCTGACAATCAAGAATTCTGGGTAGTTTAAATTATGCCGCACAGCCTAGTCCTCAACATCCTTCCCCTGGCCCCAATTCCCCCCGGATACCTAACGGGAAGACACCTGCACGCCCTCTTCCTCACCCTCGTGAGCTCCGTTGACAAACAACTCGGCGATCGCCTCCACGATGCCGTCGCCCAAAAATCCTTCACCCTCAGCCCTTTTCAAACTAAAAAATGCCCTTTCAAAAAACACCATTTCCTGCAATGGGAACACACAGAACCGATTCCAGAACACACCCTCTGTTGGTGGCGGATTACTCTCCTTGATGACACTTTATTCGGCAAGCTAACTAATCTTTGGCTGAATCTCAATCCCTCCAAGCCGTGGCATTTGGGCCCAGCCGATTTGATGATTACTAAGATTCTGGGAACGCCCCAAGTAGATCAGCCTTGGGCTAATGCTTGCGATTACTCTCAATTGTACGATCGCGCTTCCGAAACCAATCGTTTAATTGCCTTCAGTTTTGCGACTCCTACAACTTTTCGACAGGGGAAATTTGATTCCGTGATTCCTACTAGAGACTGCGTTTTTAATAGTCTCCTCAGTCGCTGGAATAAGTACAGCCCGATCGCAATTCCCGATCTTTCCTTCGATGCACTTTTTTCAACATTTGTCAATATCCGAAGTGAAAAATTGACCAACTATCAAAGCGATTTTGTGGGCATGGTTGGGGAGGTTAGTTATCGGATTTTGGGAGATGTCGAGCCTTTAGTGATTAAGCAAATTAATGCTTTGGCTGATTTTGCTGTTTACTGCGGGGTGGGGAGGAAAACTCCGATGGGGATGGGAATGACTCGAAGAATAGTTGTTAATAAGAGTTCTTGATAACTGAACGTAAAACCCATAGTCCGGCAAGGGTTGAAACCCCTGCCTCAAAGCTAAAGTCCTCTAAAGAGGACTGCAAGTATGAATGATTAAATTACTTCTTCAGTCGCTTTCAACCTTTGCGCTTACTGTTACCGATAAGAGCAAAATCTCATCAATGATTAAATTACTTCTTCAGTCGGTTTCAACCGGTAAGTTCATGTTGGGGCTTAGACGCTCCCGTCAATGATTAAATTACTTCTTCAGTCGGTTTCAACCGACTTTAGCTATGAGACAGGGGTTTCAACCCCTGGCGGACTGGGGCATCACTAATTAATTCCAATTACCAATCTCCTACAAACCATCAAAAACATGAACGATTTAGATTACATTTCGATCGCAACTCTCAACCAATACTCCTATTGCGCTCACCGCTGTTGGCGAATGTCTTGCGCTGGAGAATTCACCGATAATCAGTATACCATTGAAGGCACGAGTTTGCACGATCGCGTTCACACGATGGGCGAAATTAACCGCGATGAAACTTGGCAGGTTCGGGCGATTTGGCTGAAATCCGAGCGCTACAAGCTGATTGGTAAATCGGATTTGATTGAGTCGGCTGAGGGTGAGATTTATCCGGTGGAATACAAGCGGGGACGGAAGGGGGAATGGGATAACGACGAGTTGCAAGTTTGCGCCCAAGCGCTTTGTTTGGAGGAGATGACGGGGAAAACTATTGCGACTGGATATGTGTATTACGCGCAGTCGCATCAGCGGCAATTAGTCGAGATTTCTGAGGGTTTGAGACAGGATACGATCGCAACTATTGAAAAAGTCGGTGCTCTTTGGCGATCGGGAAATATCCCTTTACCAGTTTACACCGCTCGGTGTACGGGATGCAGTCTTTTTCCCCAATGTCTGCCCCAAGCTGCGGCCAAAGTCAACCGCTATCAAGAAGCAAGTTAACCTGCAAATAGGAGATTTCACAATGGGAACAGTTTACATTACTCAAGAAGATGCTTTTATTGGCAAAGTCGATGAACGTCTGACGGTTAAAGCTGACAAAAAAAATCTGTTGGACGTGCCATTAATTAAGATTGATGGTGTTGTTGCATTGGGACGCGCTACAGTTTCGCCGGCTGTGGTTGTGGAACTTTTGGAACGTCACATTCCTTTAAGTTTTCTGACGCTAAACGGACGTTATTTGGGGAGGTTGGAACCGGAAATGACGAAAAACATCTTTGTGCGAAAAGCTCAGTGGCAAGCGGCTGGGGAATCGGAACAAGCGGTGCATTTAGTTAGGGGATTTGTACGGGGAAAACTCAAGAATTACCGCAATACTTTGTTAGAATGTCAGCGCAAATATTCTCCCCAGGATTTTGAAAAACCCATTGCCCAATTGAAACAAATCATCGCGTCTATTGAGAAAACTTCCAGTATTAATTCTCTGCGAGGATTAGAGGGGGCGGGTAGTGCGACTTATTTTGGCTGCTTCAATCAACTGATTCGCGTGCCAGATTTTAGCTTTGAAGTTCGCCGCCGCCGTCCGCCTACTGACCCGGTAAATTCTCTGTTAAGTTTGGGATATTCTCTGCTGCGGCACGATGTTCAAAGTGCGGTGAATATTGTGGGGTTCGATCCGTATTTGGGATATTTGCATTTTGAGCGCTATGGCCGTCCTTCCTTAGCGCTGGATTTGATGGAAGAATTTCGACCTTTGGTAGTTGATGCTGTAGTGTTGACAGCGATCAATTTGCAGAAAGTTTCCCCTAATGATTTTACGGCAGAACCGTTGAGCGGCGCGGTTTCTTTAACAAAAGAAGCGCTGCACAATTTTTTGCGATTTTACGAACAAAAGAAACAGTCAAAGTTCAAGCATCCTGTGATGGGAAAGTTGTGTACTTATCAAGAAGCGTTTGAAATTCAAGGGCGGTTGATGGCTAAGTATTTGATGGGTGAAGTTGATAAGTATCCACCTTTGATTCTGAAATAGGGAGGCAATTAAGTTATGTTTGTTTTGGTTTGCTACGATATATCTGAGGACAAGCGCCGCACTAAGATTCACAAGATTCTCAAGTCTTATGGGGAATGGAAGCAGTATTCGGTGTTTCATTGCGAGGTGACGGATACCGAGTATGCCCAGATGCGCCAACGTCTGAGTAGGGTGATTAAGTCAGAAGAAGACAGCATCCTGTTTCACTATTTGTGCGCTTGCTGTCAGGGCAAGATCGAGCGGATTGGCGGCCGGGCACCGCTGGATACTACGATCTTTATGGTTTGATTTTGCGTCTGGCTGTAGGTGTTGAACGGAGGGGGTGAATTTTAATCGGCCAAAGCTTTGCTAGGACTGGGTTTGCGGTGGTTTGTACCTCATTCTGGTCAGACGCAAATGCTGAAAGCTTTACTGGGAGAGAGTTTGAGGTCTATTTGAATTTTGCCCGCTTGACAGGGCGATCGCCCAAACGGTATATTGATTGCAGTCAGACGCAAATGAACCTTGAAAACCTTATATTTCAAGCCTCCCAGACCCCGGCGGCCGAAAACAACCTAAAACCCTATCAGGGATTGAAACTCACCACCTATAGCTAAAGAAATGACCTTTGACCAGTGCCGAAAACAACCTAAAACCCTATCAGGGATTGAAACTATCTGCATCAACTCGCAGGCTACACGCCGCCAGGTAGCCGAAAACAACCTAAAACCCTATCAGGGATTGAAACCGCTGCTGACATATTAGCCAGACTATCGACAGAGCCGAAAACAACCTAAAACCCTATCAGGGATTGAAACCAGCTAGCCGAAGGCGAGCAAATAACCTACCATTTGCGCCGAAAACAACCTAAAACCCTATCAGGGATTGAAACAGGGATCTGATCCTCGATCGTAAAGAGTGCGAGAGCCGAAAACAACCTAAAACCCTATCAGGGATTGAAACTGATGTGTCGAGGTGGGCAAATTCTGGTCGCTCTGCCGAAAACAACCTAAAACCCTATCAGGGATTGAAACATCTGTAGAGGTTGCGATTACCTTGCTCGCAGGAGCCGAAAACAACCTAAAACCCTATCAGGGATTGAAACTGGGGCTGGAACTAGGCAGAGATTTTATAATCCTCGCCGAAAACAACCTAAAACCCTATCAGGGATTGAAACTGACGGCGACAGATCCACAAACTCGGCATCGATCAGGCCGAAAACAACCTAAAACCCTATCAGGGATTGAAACTTTACAGAGTTTCTGGAGTCGGCTAAGGCGATCGGCCGCCGAAAACAACCTAAAACCCTATCAGGGATTGAAACAACCAGTACGGTAGTGAACAAACAAACGGCCGCTATGGCCGAAAACAACCTAAAACCCTATCAGGGATTGAAACGGATGCTCCGGCGCTATGAGTCTATCAACGTACACAGCCGAAAACAACCTAAAACCCTATCAGGGATTGAAACGACAGTTTCTTCGATCACATTATGACACTCAAAAGCCGAAAACAACCTAAAACCCTATCAGGGATTGAAACATGTGAGAGGAAGCGATCGCCCGCCTCTGTAGACGAGCCGAAAACAACCTAAAACCCTATCAGGGATTGAAACTTTTGACCGGAACTTTCACCCCTGGCACGGGTGGGCCGAAAACAACCTAAAACCCTATCAGGGATTGAAACTTCTGTATCAGCAACCTCGGCAGTGTATTCTGTGCCGAAAACAACCTAAAACCCTATCAGGGATTGAAACAAGTGTAAACTCCCTACCTCTTAACCAATCACTGCCGAAAACAACCTAAAACCCTATCAGGGATTGAAACACACCGCGATCAAACCATTTTGTAAGGATCGACGCGCGCCGAAAACAACCTAAAACCCTATCAGGGATTGAAACATATAGCGGAATAACAAAAGATCGCCCGTTAAAGCCGAAAACAACCTAAAACCCTATCAGGGATTGAAACAGCAGTAGAAGCGCGATCTAATGAAAACTCTGCCATTGCCGAAAACAACCTAAAACCCTATCAGGGATTGAAACTTGCAGACCTCAGTACAAAAGCGCAAACTCTTGGGCCGAAAACAACCTAAAACCCTATCAGGGATTGAAACAAAATGTTATGGCAGCCAAACGCGGAACACTGAAGCCGAAAACAACCTAAAACCCTATCAGGGATTGAAACTGGAGCCTAACTATAATGCCATATTCAGCCGATTGCCGCCGAAAACAACCTAAAACCCTATCAGGGATTGAAACGCCGCAACGTAGCAGCCCGCCGCTTCTTAGCCACATTCGCCGAAAACAACCTAAAACCCTATCAGGGATTGAAACTAAAACTTGACACGGCAACCCGTAACGCGGCTGGCGCCGAAAACAACCTAAAACCCTATCAGGGATTGAAACGAGGGCAAACCATTGAAAGAGTACGCCACCGAGCAGGGTAGCCGAAAACAACCTAAAACCCTATCAGGGATTGAAACATTTAACGACTGCCTGTTATACTCAGCAGCCGTTGGTGCCGAAAACAACCTAAAACCCTATCAGGGATTGAAACCTCGCAGCTATCTATCTCCTTACTCATCTCTTTGGCTAGAAACAAGTTTACTTCCAACACTTGTCACAGCACAGGTGGTGATCATCGATAATCTCACATTTGATAAAAGTGGTCGGATTCAGGAATTGATTCAAACAGCAGGGTGTAGACTATTATATTTACCGCCATACTCTCCAGAGTTTAACAAAATTCAACAAAGAAGAGTCTTGGCTAAAAAGTCAAATTCGTAAACAGCTTGATGAATTTGATTGCTTACTTTTTGGCGACTCTTGGATGTCTTGCGCCTTGCATCCTAACACGGGCGGTTGCTATATGCGATTTTCCAGATTCTTCAGTTGAAAAAACCTCAAAATTATGACCACTCAAACAACTTCTCCACTTCTACTGGGCCCCTTCAAAATCGGAGATTTACCCTTAAAAAACCGGGTACTCATGGCACCCCTGACGAGAGCCAGAGCCGGTGAAGCGCGGATGCCCAACGCCTTGATGGCAGAGTATTACACTCAGCGGGTATCTGCTGGTTTAATCATTACAGAAGCCACAGTGGTTTCTACTCAAGCTAATGGTTGGCTCAATACGCCCGGCATTTATTCAGACGAGCAAGGCGAAGCTTGGAAACAAATTGTAACTGCGGTTCATGCCCACCAAACGCCGATTTTCATGCAGCTTTGGCACTGCGGACGAGCTTCCCACAGCAGTTTTCATGAAAACAATCAATTACCCGTTGCAGCATCTGCCATCAAAATAAATGGAGAAGGCATTCATACCCCTGTAGGCAAACAACCCTACGAAACCCCCCGCGCTCTAGAAACCGATGAAATCTCCCTGGTTGTAGAAGATTATCGCAAGGCGGCCGAACGGGCAAAAATGGCAGGTTTTGACGGTGTAGAAATTCACGCTGCAAACGGCTATCTCATTGACACATTCCTGCAAACAAAAACCAATCACCGCACTGATTCCTATGGCGGCCCAGTTGAAAACCGTTACCGTTTTCTTAAGGAAATTGTCGAGGCGATTATCACAGTATTTCCGGCAAACCGCGTGGGAGTTAGGCTTTCTCCCAATGGTATTTACAATGACATGGGCTCTCCAGAATATCGAGAAGATTTTCTGTATTTCGCGGGGCAGTTAAATACCTATGATTTAGCTTACCTTCACTTGGTGGACGGTCTGGCATTTGGCTTTCACGAATTGGGAACGCCGATGATGATAGGAGAGTTTCGCGATGTGTTTACAGGGCCGCTCGTCGGCAACTGCGGATATACTCAAGAACAGGCTGAAACGGCCCTGAGCAGCAAAGTTGCGGATTTAATTGCTTTTGGTCGGGATTTTATCAGCAATCCTGACTTGGTAAAGCGTTTTACTAATGGTTGGCCACTCAATCCGCCTGCTGAAGTCGGCGTCTGGTATTCTTTTGGGCCTGAAGGTTATATCGATTTCCCTACCTATCAGGAACCAGCAGCTATTTCTTAGTTGAGTTGGTTGGGGCGGGTTTATCAATAAATACCGAGTATGTGCATCATAGATAATGGTCAACCCGCCCCTAAAAGATTTATGGTTAATTTCTCAAAATAGGACTGGGAGTTGGAGCGATATTTAATTTTTATCGCCCGTTGAGAGCGAGCATCTCCTATTTGTAAAAACACTTCTTCTGGCTCCTGCCGCCTGTCTCCTGCCTCCTGCCTCCTGCCTCCAATTTCTAGCTTGGCTGCAAAAGTGAGAGGCTCCCGGTTGAGATCTAGAACGTTTCCCCATATCCTAATAACCATAGGGTACTTCAAAACATCCAAGCTGCTAGCTCAGCATTTGAGTGCCTGAAAAAAATCAATAGCGGAAGCGCTTTTAACAAGATGGCACAAAATCACAAATCAACGGTTATCATTACCGGCGCTTCCTCCGGCGTCGGTTTGTACGGCGCGAAAGCTCTCGCAGACAAGGGATGGCACGTAGTCATGGCCTGTCGGGACGTGCGGAAAGCCGGAGACGCGGCGCGAGAGTTGGGTATACCTGAAGGCAGTTTCTCCATCATGGAGATTGACTTGGGCGATTTGGAGAGCGTGCGCCGATTTGCTAGGGCATTTAAGGCCAGCGGCAGGCCTCTGGACGCTTTGGTGTGCAACGCCGCCATTTATATGCCTTTGATTAAGGAACCGCTGCGGAGCCCGGAGGGTTATGAGTTGACTATGACTACCAATCACCTGGGTCATTTCCTGCTGTGCAACCTGATGATGGAAAATATGAAGCCTTCCTATTATTCCGATGCGAGAATCGTAATTTTGGGAACCGTGACTCACAATCCAGACGAGTTGGGCGGGAAGATTCCGCCGCGCCCGGATTTAGGCAAGTTTGAGGGTTTTGAAGCGGGTTTCAAAGACCCGATTTCGATGGTTGATGGCAAGAAGTTTGAACCGGTCAAGGCTTACAAAGATAGCAAAGTTTGCAATGTACTGACGATGCGGGAATTGCACCGCCGCTTTCATGAATCCACGGGGATTACTTTCACTTCGCTGTATCCGGGATGCGTTGCGGATACGCCATTGTTCCGCAACCACTATCCTTTGTTTCAGAAGCTGTTCCCGCTGTTTCAGAAGAATATCACCGGCGGTTACGTGTCGCAGGAGTTGGCGGGAGAAAGGCTAGCAATGGTGGTTGCCGATCCAGAATACAAGCAATCTGGGGCTTATTGGAGTTGGGGGAACCGCCAGAAAAAAGATGGTAAGTCTTTTGTGCAAAAGGTTTCTCCCCAGGCCCGCGATGATGAAAAAGGCGAGCGGATGTGGGAGTTGAGCGCTAAGTTGGTGGGATTGACTGACGGGGCTCAAATGGGTGCTGCGGCTGGTGCGGGCCGCTCTGCATAATTCAAAGTTACAAATCCCCTCGATCACAGGGCGGTTGAAACGGCGTCTACGCACAGGATGTGGGTAGACGCGGACTCAATAATAAAGGGGGTATTAAAGTCGGATTTGGTATGATAAGTAGTTAAGCAAAATTAATTACATAATTATCTCCAAATTCTTTAAGAATTCTTTCTACAGATGAAACAAGAGAT